>JAYVOO010000572.1:0-3369 GCA_043757905.1 Oligoflexia bacterium | reverse complement strand
TCTTGTTGCCGTCCCGGAGCACGTCGGCCTCGTTCGGGGAGAACTCGGCCTTGACCAGGTCGATCTTCCGGTTAAGCGCGGCCTTGTCTTCGAACTTCTGATTCGCGCCCTGAAGAGCGGCGACGTTCTCGCGTTCGGCGCTTACCTGGCCTTCAGCCGCGCGCGTCTGCTCGTTAGCGGCCTGAGTCTGCGCGTTGGCCGCGTTCAGCGACTGCTGGGAGGACGCGAGCTGCTGCTTCTGATCGTAGATCTGAACCGCGGCGGCTTCGGTGGTCTTCGAGGATCCGATGGTGTTCATCACCTGGTCCAACTTGCGGGCGCTCTGAAGAGACGCATTGACGGCAGGCTGATAGGAGGCCGAGTTCCGACGATTGGTTTCGATCGAACGCAAGGCCGAGTCATAGTTGACTTGCGCGGCGGAAAGCGTCTGGGGAGCTTTGTCGCCCGCGTCCTGCTTGAGGGCGCGATCGATGATCGCCTTGGACTCGCCGAGCGCCGTCGTCTTCACGGACTTGAGTTCGACCTGAGAGTATTTGGCTTCGAGCTCGGAGATCTCCTTGGCTTCTGGATGGAAATCGTTCTTCTCGATGTCGCGTCCAAAAGAGCGGAAACCTTTGTCCGCGGATGCCAATTCATCCGAATTCACCTGTTTGGCTTTCGCATCCACCGCGGCCTTGCGGGCGCTGATGACTGGCGCGAGCATATCGGCGTTCTTCTTCCCGTTCTCTTCGACGATGTTGAGCTCCGCGGCGGCGATTCCGGCCTTTTCCAGAATTTCCTCACCGGACTTGCGGTCGTCGATCTTCTTCTGGGCCTGAGTGAGCGCGTCGCTCGCGGCTCCGAAATGCTTAGGCGAGAGCTGATCGTACTGCTTGGACTCGAGGTCGAGCATTCGAGCCCTGACTTCGAGGACCTTCGCAGCCGGATCGGTGCCGGCGGCAAAATCGGTTTTCTTGGTGCCGGACGAACAGGCGAAAGCCAGAGCCACTGACGAAACGAGGACAAGACAGTTACGGGTACGATTGAAATTCATAGTGCGTTCGCTCCTTGAGGTTGCGATGAGGATTGGTAGGCCCTGCTCCAATGCATGCGAGGTGCCACGGTCAAACCGGATTAAACCAGTTATAGCGAGCCGCTCATGCAAAGCGCAACTATTCGCTGCGTCAGACCTTCGAAATGACCGACCGGCCTAAGCTGAAACTCCACCAGTTACTGTACGAACGACTTGAGAGTCGCGCGGGCGAATCTTGTGACATGCCTTGTAACAAGCCTGTACCTTGAACTCAATGGATGCCTTCCTTGCCTAATCGCACTTCCGACCTTCTCCGCGTGCGCACCGCCGAGATTATTCAGCTCTGGGAAACACGGGCGAACAAAGAGGTGCTCGCCGCGCTGAAGATCGAATCGCTCGCGCTCAGCAACTCTCTGCCCGAGCTGCTCTCTCAGATCGCGGATGCGCTCTCGACCAGGATCGACCGGACCGAGCTCAGAATCAAATTCGACCGCTCCGAAAGCCTTCGCGTGGGCATGAAGCACGGACACGACCGCGCCGGCAGCTTTCAATACACGATGGATCAGATGATCTTCGAGTACCATATTCTCCGGCAGGTCATCTGCGACGTATTGGAGGAGAAAGCCCCTCTGCCGCCCGTGGACCGCGAAGTCATCGTCAGCGCGATCGAGCAGGCCGTCAACGATGCTGCCACCGAATTCAGCGAGACTCTCCGAGGATTCCGCGAGCGATTAGCCTCAGCGCTCACGCACGACCTGCGAGGCCCGATCACCTCGGCCAAGATGAACGCGCAGATGCTCATCCGGCATCCCGACGACGTGGATCAATGCCTCCGCGCCGCAACCCGGATCTCTGCGTGCATGGATCGCCTAGATGGAATGATCCACGACCTGCTCGACGCGGCGATGGTCCGCGCCGGAGAAAAGCTTCTCATGAAGCTCGAGAATGTCGACCTTGATGCGCTCGCACGCGAGCTTGCCGAGGGCTACAACCTGATCTATGACGACCGCTTCGTGCTCAACTCAGGCGAGTCGGCGCTAGGCTACTGGAGCCGCAGCGGGGTTCAGCGGGTGGTTGAGAACCTCGCCACGAACGCGATGAAATACGGTACCCCGAAGACACCGATCACGCTGACGATTCGGCAGACTGATCAGTTCGTGACCCTCTCGGTTCATAACGAGGGCCAGCCGATCTCAAGCGATGATCAACTCAACCTTTTCAAGCGCTTCCGTCGCGCGGCCTCCAGTGACGGAAAGACCGGCTGGGGCCTGGGGTTGACGGTCGTGAAGGGCCTGATCGAAGCCCATCACGGCACCTTTCGCGTCGAGAGCGCCCAAGGATTAGGAACCACCTTCACGGTCGAGCTGCCCAAGAACCTGCGCGCGGGATAAGGCGCTTCAGCGCCAGCGGAAGATGAGCGAGCCGATCGCGATGAAGACGAAGCTGAGGACGAGCAAGATCGTAAGCTGAGGTACAAGCTGAGTGATACTCGCGCCATCGATCAGAATCGCACGCAACCCGTCCACGACATGGGTGAGCGGCATGGCCTGAGCGCCGAAGACGACCCAACGGCTCGCACCTTCGAGCGTGAACCAGATGCCCGAGAGGAAGATCATCGGCCAGGTCATGAGGTTGAGGACGCCTTCGGCTACCTCTTCGCTCGAGATGCGCGCGGCCACTACCAGACCGAGCGAGATCATCGCGGCCGAGCTGGCCGCGAGAAAGACCGTGAGATCGAGCCACGAGCCCTGCGGACGGAACCCGATGAGCAGCATCGCGCCGACGACGACCATCAAAGAGGTCACGATCATGAGAAGCATGCGCGAGAAAACTTGCGCGGCCAGGAATTGGAACGCGCTGAGCGGCGTCGCGCGCAGGCGCTTGAGCACGCCCGCCTTGCGGTAGCGGACGATCACATAACCCACGCCGAACATCGAGCCGAACATGATGTTCATCGCGAGCAAGCCCGGCAGCACCCAATCCGCATAACGAATCACGTGCCCGGTCATCGCGCGCGCTTCGAGGGCCGGGCGCGGATCAGGCAGGCGCGCGACTCCGTCCTTGAGTAGCCGCTCCGCGAGCTTGCCCTTATCCGAGTCCCGATTGAGCAGATAGATGAGCTTTCCGGACTCGGCGCCGGCCAGCACCACGAAGTCCGTTTCGTAGCGCTCGAGCTTCTTAAGCGCGGCAGCCTCGTCCTGGGTGGGAATGATCGAAACGCCCGGGATCTCGCGCAGACTCTCGAGAGATTTCACGGATGCGTTCGCGCCGATCGAAACCAGCGCGACCTTGAGAATGGCTTCCTGCTTTCCGGAATAGCCATAGGCAAATCCTGCGAGCACAATGAACGGGAAGAG
>JAYVOO010000571.1:0-12615 GCA_043757905.1 Oligoflexia bacterium | reverse complement strand
CTGGGTGGATGGAAGCTCTTCCTTGCCTACTGGATGATCCCGCTGCTCTGGCTTCTGCCCGCGATCCTAAGGCTTCGGAACATGGCCGAGCACTACGGCTTGAGCTGGGTGAACGACTTGGAGGCGACCCGCGACGTGGCCTGCGGCCCGGTAGAGAGCTGGCTCCTTGCTCCGCACGCGGTGAATCTCCACCTCGTCCACCACTTCTATCCTTCCGTGCCGTTTTACCGGCTCGGCGAACTCAGGGCGTTTCTGCTCCGTTTCCCGGCTTTTCGAGCGGGCGCGCATACGAACTCGAGTTATGTCCTGCCTTGGGGCACTGCGGTCTGGCGCGACTGGATCTCAACTGGCAGGGCTCGTTGACCCACTCAACTTAAGAGAGACTCTTGAGAGGTTGCTGAAGCTGGAGGCGGACTCGCTTCACTTCGAGCGAATTTTTCGGAAAGCCGTGAGCGGCAAGCTCCTCGACGAAAGAGTCGCGCTCGAGTAGCTCGCTGATGCGCGCGCGCCACTCTTCGGGGCCGCGACTCTGGGTGAGGCTCAGCGCGACCAGCTCTGCGGGAAGGTGCGCCCCGGCGCCTTCCGCATATGTGATGAGGAAGCCAGAAATCTCGGAGAAATCAGGTCGGAGCTCGAAGAGGGACCCAAGATGCTCTGAAACCAAAAGCTCACGGTACTTGATCAGCCCTGCTCGCAGCTCAACTGAGTCGCGGTCGGTAGGCTCGGCCTCTGCCCTGGGCACGAGGTCCAGATCGCTTTCCACAGCCGCAATGGGCCGAGGCATTCCGCCGACGATGGGGATGGTTGCCACTTTCACCCAGCTCGCGACATCGGGGGCCGAGTGAAGTAGCTGGATCACGAGATTGCGGAAATCGTCGCCGGTGGCCTTCAGGTAGGAGTCAATCGTCGGATGGCCGCCGATATGAAGCTTGCCCCTGCGGGACATCAGCTCCATTCCAGCCTTGAAGCTATGAGGATCGAGAAGCACCGGCTTGCGCTTGATAAGGAACGCGTGAGACGGCGCAGTGGGGGTCAGGAGCGCGCCGAGAAAAAGCATGGCGACTAGCGTGAGTTGAGTCGGGACTCTCATGCGCGAAGTTCTATCGAAAGGCGCGCGTAAGGGCAAGACAAAAACGACCAATAAAGTCAACTATTAAAGTATATTCTATTAGCTACTTATTCCAATGTCGGCGGTGATTCCGCCGTCCAAAGTGAGGATGGCGCCATTCAAATAGCCTGACTCTGGTCCGGAGACCCATGCCGCAAGTGACGCGACTTCTTCAGGCTTGGCCAGGCGTTTCACCGGCGTGCGCCGCACGATCTTGCCATGTTCCGCGAACTTCTTCTGTGCGCCCATGCGAGTATCGACATAGCCGGGGCAGATCGCGTTGCACGTGATGCCATGCTCGCCCCATTCAGCCGCGATCGCGCGCGTATAGCCCACAACCCCGTGCTTACTCGCGACGTAGGTGGATGAGCGCGGCGAACCGGCGAGACCCTGGATCGAAGCGATATTGATCACGCGCCCGAAGCGCTTCTTACGCATACGCGGGAGCGCCAGCCGCGACAGCAAGAAGACGCTCTTGAGGTTCGTTCCCATCACCCAGTCCCACTCCTCGAGGCTGACCTCATCGATGCGGTGAAAGGGCCCGCCGACACCCGCGTTGTTCACGAGGATCGCGATTTCTCCCAGATCGCGGGTCACTCGCGCGAACGCACGCTCGACCGCTGCCGGGCGCGAGACGTCGCAAGCGATTGCTACGGCCATTCCTCCGGACTTCCCGATCGCGTCCGCCGTCCTGCGCGCGCTTTTCGCGTCGAGGTCGAGCACGGCCACCGCATGTCCCTCGAACGCGAGCCGGTGCGCGATCGCGCGCCCTATCCCCGAACCCGCGCCCGTCACGAGCGCGTTCACTTTCGGATCTCCTTCAGGCGGGCATCGATCAGCGCCGGGAACTTCGAGTACCAGGTCTGATTGAGGGGAGAGGGATGGGGCAGGGGATAAAGCGTGATGAGTTTGCGCGAGCCGCTGACCGCGCTCGTCAGCTCGAGCTGGAGCGAGCGCTCGTAGCGGTCCTCGAGCTTCCAATGCGCGTCGATCTTGTTCGCCACCTTCTCTCCGGCGAGCTTGAACCAGTGAAAGGCCTCGTTGCCGAGCGTGATCAGTTCATTTCCCTTCCAGACATCAATGAGCACGCTCGAAATGAGCTCACTGAAGCGGGCCGTGACCTTAAGGCCCCATGCCTTGTTGGCCACTTGTTTATAGGGCACGGTGTTGGCGTAGAAGGCGTCCTCGCTCGTTTGTTTGAAATCCTCGGGCAGCCGCGGCTCGCCGCCGTGGTAATGGCGGAAGATTCCCGCGCGGACGCGTTTCCCCGCGGCCCCGATCAGCGGCTCGCCTGCGCGGATCTCTTCCTTGCCGGGATCTCGTCCGTAGAATCCGATGGGTGCAGCCGGATTGCCGCCGTAAAGCAGTGGGTAAAGTGGATCTCGGCTCGCGGCTCGATAAACGTCGGCGTCGAGGTTGAGATCCAATGATTTCGCGAGCTTTCGGGCCAGGGATTCGAGTTCCATTTGAGCAACTCATATAGGATACTTTCGTCATGATCAAATCCCGTCTTTCCGTGCTGCTTCTTTGCTTCCCCTTCCTGGCCGCGACGAAGTGCATCGACTCCGCGCAGTCGCCGGGACCCGGCGCGAGAGACGCTTGCGCTTCCGTGACGGCTGCCGAAACCCCAGGCGCCGCGCTCGGAGTGATGGACACGACACTTGGAAAGTCGGATATCGCGCAGAGCTTCACCACCGTCGGCTCGGTGACCGTAAGCGGCGCGAATCTCCGGCTTTCCGCGTTCGCACCGAGCACGCCGACCGGCGCGAGCGTCGTCGGCGGCCTCACGCTGAGGCTTCAGAGCGACAACGCGGGAATGCCCGTAAACGACGAGCTCGCCGTTGGCACGCTCGACGCTGCCCAGGTCACCGTGGGTTCGGCGCAAAGCTACGTGATCTCCTTCAACGCGCCTGTCACGCTGGCGGCGCAGAGGAAGTACTGGCTTCGCCTGAGCGCGAACTACGCGCCCAACGCGACGAGCCTGATCCACTGGGCGGCGAGCAACTCGAATCCGCTGAAAGACGGCGGCGCCGCTTACTTCGAGGCCTCTTCGCCGGCACTCACGAACTTTAACCAGTGGAGCACGCTCAAGATCTCCGACTCGCGCGACCTGCTCTTTAGCCTCGACTGCGCGGCGGAGTAAGCCGGGCTCAATCCATGCCGGAGTAGGGGATCTTCAGTACGCCTTCGTTCGGGTCGATTTGATCGCAGGTGGGCTTCTTCTTCGAGTCGATCATGACCAGCTTGCCCGACTTCGGATCGGGCAGGATAGTATCGACCGCGCACTTCATGATCTTGCCGTCCGAGTCGTTCGCGACTTCGTTCATGCCTGCATCGAGCTTGAAGAACCAGCCGGTCTGCGAGGCGGCGACCGTACCGGCGGCGTCCAGGATATGGGGCTCGTGGCCAGCGACCATCCCTGAGAGCCCGAGCAAGTTCAAGGCGTCGTGCTGGTCCTTGCGCTTCTTTTTCCACCAGTCGTGGGTGGCCAAGATCGAGTGGTCGGGGTGGACCAGCGTATGGTAGTCGCGCGCTTTATAAAGTTTGTTGATATCGAGGATTGCCGTGGCCGCGCGCTCAGCATAGACCTCGTCGGCCTCACTATTGGCGCGCTCGGTGATGTATCCGGAATGGACGAAGAGCCAGTCCGCGACGACCGCGCCCACCGGCAGGCTTTCCATGATCTTGCCGAGCGGACCCTTGCCGAGATCCTTGCAGCTCAACTTACCGCCGATCTGCAGCTCCTTGATCCCTTTCGCGCTCTCGAGCATCTCCTTCGCGCATTCCTTGGGCGCGGCCAGGAACTCGGCCTCGTGGTTGCCGAGCAGCATGATCACGCGGCCGCCGGCGTTTCGGGCCTGCTCCTCGATTTCGTTGAAGCGCAGGATCGCGCGCGCGCTCTCGCTGCCCTTGTCGATGAAGTCGCCGGTGATGATGAACAGGAATCGTTTGCCCTTCTTGGCCGAGCCGGCCCAGCGGTATGCGTCTTGGCTCGAGTCGTTCGTTATGATCTGCGCGGCCTTGAGTAGCGCGGTAGCGCGCTTGATGTTGCCGTGCACGTCGCTCATCGCGAAGAGCGTGTCGTACTGCGTGAGCTCCTCGGGACTCACGGTTGCCCATGCGGGCTGCGCGAAGAGAGAACGCGGAGTCTCGGAGGCGACCGCGCGCGCGGGCTCGGGCCTATGCGCGCAGCCGTTCCCGGCAAGCGCTCCTGCGAGCGCAAGTCCCAAAGGTATCGATTTGATTGACTTCGAAAGCTTCATTCGTGGTTTCCCCTGCCCGTTCCCCATTCTACTCCTTCTCGCTCGGCTTGCGAAAGTCCGTTGTTATCCCGGTAGTTTTTGCATATCCTCGGGGCCGATGAAGCGTCATTTGATCCCCGAACCCACCGCCTCCCGGCTCTTTCTTCTGGCTTCGCTGCTTCTCGCGATCTCAGACTGTGGCGGCGAGCGAGATACTGGCACGAGCGTCGCTGGCACCACGTGCCGGGCAGGAGTTGCCGTAGTGGGCATTGGCGACGGTTATTTCCAGACCGTTTGCGGATGCGACGAAGTCTCCGGGAGGTTCTATCTCTCTCCTTCGACGCTGACCTGCACGGCGCCGATCGGCACGACCTTCATCTTTCAGTTCCTCGCGACCAAGAGCCTGCATCAGGTGATCTCCCTCGGGTCGCCGAGCTTCGTTTCGAGCCCGGTCAGCGATCCCGGTTTGAGCGAGTTTCCGGTGCGCGCGCACGCGATCAAGCCCAACGCGTTCGGGATGTACCGCTTCCGGGACGCCACCAACTCCGCGCTCGACGGCATCCTAGTCATTCGTTAACTGGCGCTGACCCGGCAAATCATTCCCGTTAAGTGAACCCGGGACCCGCCCGATACATCTCTTGTCGCCGCTTTTAACACCGATCACTTATCCAGGAGGGATACGAGATGAAAGACGCCAAGATTGATTCCAAGAACAACAAGGAAACCGTGGAAGTCCTCTACCAGAAGATGGGCAACCGCTGGTTCGCGTTCTCCCTCGTGAATAACGAGGTTTTCGTAGGCTCCATCACCCAGCAAGAGATCGACGCTTTGGAAATGGGCGAAGCCGCCAAGGCCGCTCCGGTCCATAAGCTCATCGGCAACTCATGAAATCCGACCGTCCCCAGAGCCAGTCGTTCGCGATGGCGGAGGTCGACCAGCTTCGAGAGAAGTCGATGGAGCTCGCCCGCAAGCATCCGGAAAAGGCCGCCATCATCTTGGCGGCGTGGATGCGCCAGATCGCGCAAGTCCGTAATCTCAGCGATGAGCAAGCACGACGCACCCCGAAAAAAGTCGGCTAGAATTTAAAAAGAGGCATGGTACGCTTTGGATGAGACGGCAAGCCGCAATGGCTGCCGAGTATTCGGGGAGCTCGTACGATGCCTTTTTTATTTGCCCTTCTGCTATTCGCCGCGCCAGCATTGGCCGGCGCCGAAACCGATCCCGCCTCATTCGAATCCCAGCCCGAGCAATTCTCATATTCCATTACAGAAACGACGAAAACGACCGCGTCGGCGGTGAACCGCCAACCGGCCATTCTTCACGAACCCATCGTCGACGAGGAATCGTCCGCGATCGCGCGCGACGAAGCCTCGGTCATGAGCCAAGTCCTCGAATCCAACGGCTCTGAAGACTAAGTCTCCAGTTCAGAGATAAAAAATGCTCGTGCCGCCCTTGTCCTTCTGGGCAAGGCTGCAGTAGCTCTTCAGGAAGTGCACGAAGCTCTGATAGGCGGGATAAGACGACGTCGTCTTGTCGATCGCGCAGCCGAGCCTGAGGAAACGGGCGTGATTCTCGATGGCCGCGCGCGAGTTCTGGATCGACACATGGACTTCCATATACGTGTCCTGGCTGAAATAGAGGCGCAGCGGGAATGCCTTGAGGTCCGCCGGCCAGGGCTTTTGCGGATCGAACGGAACTTGGAAGGCGATGCCGTCGTCGCTGACGTCCATGATGTCCACCGGGAACATGGAGTCTCGGCCTGCGACGGTGTAGACGCTCAAAAGATGCTTAAAAAAGACGCGTTCCGTGGTGCGGCGCTTTTCCTCGAGCTTCTGCTCGCGGATCTGGGTGAAATCGATCACCTGGCTGCCTTCGTGAGTGGTGTTATTGCCCGTGGTGCCCTTGCCCTTGATATTCGTCATGAATGTCTTCCTCCAAGGCTCTTATCGGAGGGTCTGGGGCCGGACTGAACGGGAAAAATCTGCCCCTGTGGGGGCGGATTACTGTACGTTTTCGAGCTTGTCGAGGAACTGGACAAAGGCCTGGAGGGCCTCGAAAGCGGGGGTTTTGGTGTCCACGAACTCGGCGCCGACCCGGCGGATCGCACCGGGCTCAATGCGCGCGGTACGCACAGTGAGGGGCAGGTAAAGCGACTGGTTCAGGTAAAGGTGGACGGAGAACGTATCGCCCTGGGTGATCGGGCTGTCGGCATGCGTCTCGCCCTCGGTATCGAAGGCGAAGCCGATACCCTGCTCGCTTACGTCATGGAGCGCGAGGCGGGCGCCACCTTTTTTGGGAAGTGCGACGAACATCGAAAAGGAGTCAATGATCTGGCGCCGCTTGAACTTGCGGCGCTCTTGTGGCTGGGCCTGCGCGCCGCCCTTGGCTTTGGTGCTCATGGAGTGGTTGCTTCTTTCTGGGGAAGCCCGCCTGGGGTGGGGGGCGTGGCCGTAGCCTTCTCGATTTTCGTTTTCAATGAAGCCACCGTGTTCTGCGCGACGGAGGTGACCTGGCCGAGCTGGATTTCGACCGAGCTCTTGTTCGACTTGCCTTGAGTGAACTCGAGCTGGGTCTGATGCAGCTTCTCGAGCCCCTGGGCGGCCTGCAGCGCGAGCGAGTAGAGCTCGCCGTGAAAGTACTCGTTCTGGACGCCTGGGGAGCTCCAGCGCGGGTAGTTCTGCGCGATGTTTCCGGCGAGTTTCTGCCATTTCGAGTTGAACTCGTTCCACTTGAGCTTCTTGGCGGCCGTCATCTTGCCCGCGCGGATCTTGTCGAACTCGGCGTTCGTGCTGTTGAGTTGGCTTTCGAGCGTGGACTCGAGCTGCGTCAACTCCTGCAGCTCGGTCGCAGCCTTCGCCTGGAGCTTGTCGTGAAATTCCTTGAGCCTCGTCAAATACATGGCGTCGTTCGCCCCACCGAGGAAGTACGTGCGGCTTGAGATCACGCGGGTCTCATGTGGGATGCCTTCCGCGGCGGCAAGGGGGGAATCTTTCGATGCTGCGGCGATTGACACTTTGTACTGTCCGCGAGCGAGCGGGCGGCCGTCGGCATTCTTAATCGACTCACTCTTGCCTAGGTGCTGAGCGACGACGACGCGCGTTTTGCCGAAGAAGCTCGTTTGATTCAGCAGCGTGTCGCCGACGCCTTCGAGGAAAAGGTCGTATTCCGTGCGTTCGACGATCGCGTTCGAGGAGACATAAAAGGAGGGTTGCATCAGGTCGGCGCGCGAGAGCGCGAGCGTAGCCTGACTTCCGGGGCCGGTTTCGACGGCGGCCATCGCCGTTTTCTGTAGGTCTGCGTACTCCTCGGGCGTCACGTCCGAGAGGGGCGGGATCGGGGAAATCCATTTCTGAAGAGCCGGATACTTCTGGGCGAGGGCGAGAAGCTCGGGCTTCGTCTTGGCCACCGCGGAGTCCATGGCTGATTTCACCGTGGGATTCGCGAGAATCGGGTCAAGCCAGCCCTTGATGTAAGCGATCGGAATGCCTCCGACCAACAGGAGAATGATGACGAGGAGCCACAGGCCGGCTCGCGAGCGGCGCGCGGTGCGGGGCTCTTCGTTATCTGGAGGAAAGGTGATTTCAGGCACGCTAGATGTGGGCTGAATGGCCTCTTCCAACGAGAATGGCTGCAGCTCGAACGCCGGCGAGGCCTGGGCAAGCGTGACCGGCTCGACGGAGGGTTCTAGGGAGGGTTCCAGCGAAGGTACCAAGGAGGCCTCATTCGCGTGAAACGCCGGACCATCCGAGGAAGACGAGGGTTCAGCCGCGGGGGCGGACGTCAGGTCAGTCGGGCCTCCCTGAATCAGGCTCTGAAAAGCGGAAACCGTGTTCATTGGCGTCCAATCGGACATGCCTTCGGCCCATACATAACTTGCCGGAGAAACCGCGCCACCACTCATCTGGCCTTCGATCTCGTTGAGCGAGAAAGGGCCGTCGTGGTGGTCTTTCATGTAAACGAACCATTTTTTTTCGTGAGTAGCGTCCATTATTCTGAATTTCCAGGTAAAATAAGTTTAAGGGAAATGTCCAAACGAATCAAATGGAGTCTCATTGGGATTCCCGATCATCAGGGAGTCGTGAACGTGGGCGGTCGCGTCGGGGCGGCCAGCGGCCCAGGTGCCTTTCGTCGCTGCCTTAAAGCGATGAAAGGTCGGCAAGGCGTTCTCGAGGCACTCCAAGATGAAGGCGATCTCACCCAGATCTCCGGCGACGTCGAGGAAAACTTACGCCGCGCGGGCGAGCTCGTGCGCGAGGCTCACCGCAAAACCAGGCTCTCGGTCGTGATCGGCGGGGGCCACGACCATGGATTCTCGCACCTCTCGGGGCTGGCGGGCACGGTGGAAAAAGCTGTTCGCCTGGGCTGCCTGAATATTGACGCTCACTTAGACGTGAGAAAGCCTGACCCGCTGATTACCAGCGGTTCTCCTTTTTATCTCGCGATCGAACGCAAGCTGCTCGATCCCTCGCGCTTCATCGAGTTCGGAATCCAGTCCCACTGCAATGCCAGGGCGCTCTGGGATTACATTGCTTCGCGGAAGATCGAGATCGTTCCGTTCGAGAGTCTGCGGGACGGGCGCGCGGTCCCGGCCTTCCAGGCCGCGCTCGCGAAGCTCGCTGCCTCTTGCGACTTGATCGCAATCAGCCTGGACCTCGACGCCGCCGCGCAGGCTTTCGCGCCCGGCGTTTCCGCGCCGCAGGCCGAAGGCTTCACTTCAGGCGAGATCATCCAGATGATGGAGATCGCGGGGGCCGAGCCCAAAGCCGCCTCGCTCGGGATCTTCGAGTTGAACCCATTGCACGACATCGACGCCCGGACGGCACGCCTCGCGGCGACCTCCGCCTATCACTTCGTCGCTTCGGCTTTGACGTCGCGGAAAACCTGAGCCTGCGAGAGCAGCTTCGACGTGGCGTCGCGAACCTGATGCCGGAGGGCGTCGGTCGAAGTGGTGAGCTGGCCTAACTGGCGGACCAGGAGATCGGAATCGGTCGCCCACGGCTCGAGCTGGATCTCGAGGCGTCGGATGAGGACCTGGTTCTTCTGCTCGAGCGCGCGCAGGTTGTGCGTGAGATGCAGGAGCTGCTTGATGCGCGTACCGATCTCAGACCTGGGGTCGACGGTGTCCGCAAGTTCGGTCGTGAGCGCGAGGATTTCGTCGGCAATCCTGCCGGTTTGGGCGACATCCTTGCGCGAACGGTGGATGGACGCAAGTTGATCGTGGATGCCGCGCTTCAGCTTGTGCGCGAGCCATGTGGATTGCTTAACGCCGGCCAGGATGGTCTGGGTGTTCTTGAGTGAGTCGCGGATCGGGATTCCCATCTCGGTGAGCGCGGCGCGGAAGCTACCGATCCAATTTTTGAGTCGGAGCTTGAGCTCGCTCTGCGCGGCCGTATTCGGCGCCGTGCGATCGAAACGGGAAAGCCAGATGAGCGCGAAAAAGAACGCGAAGACCACGGCGACTGAGAAATCGCTCGCGAAGCGGGAGTGCGCGCCAAGGAAGCGGCGCTCGTTGAGCGCGAGCAGGATCTTGATTCCCGCGCCGTCATCGGGATGAATCAGCCGCGTAAGCTCGAAGGTTCCGTCCGCGTTCGCTTGCGGGGCATCGGCCGGTGCTTCTGCGAGCGTGATCTTTTCGATCTTCAGGACGCGCGGCTCGACGCCTTGAGAGAAGAACGCGACGGCCTGGCCGATCGGGTCGCGACGTTTTTCTTCGCGAGCTTTCAGTACGAAGAGCTCGACCTGCGAGCTGACCTGCTTCATGTAACGATCGGCAAGCTCCAGCTGCGAACGTTCGGTGACTGAGGTGTCGACGAAGTAAAGCGCCGCTGTCGTGGCCGCGGCCGCAAGCAGGGTACTAGTATTTCGGAACGCACGTTTCGAGGCCATACCCTTAACTCATCGGCTCAGACCACGGATACATAAGCGAAATTTCGAAGGAAAAGCCATTGCGGGAGTACTGGTCAGGGGGTATTTTCTGCCGATCTATGGACTATATTCTCGCAATCGATCAAGGCACGACAGGGACCACGGCTCTCCTGATGGATACGGAGCTGAACCGAGTCGCCGAGGCAAACGTCGACTTTGAGCAGTACTTTCCGAAGCCTGGCTGGGTTGAGCACGATCTCGAGGAGATCTGGAACTCCGTCACTCAGACGGTCCGCGAGGTCACCAAGCACATCGACAGTCGGAAAATTGTCGCCATCGGCATCACTAATCAGAGGGAAACTCTCTGCTTCTGGGAACGTGACACGGGTAAGCCATTGGCACGTGCGATCGTTTGGCAAGATAGGAGGACCGCCGAGTTCTGCGAACAGCTTCGAGTCAAAGGCACCGAGCCGTTCTTCCAAGAGAGCACGGGCCTGCTTCTCGATCCCTATTTCTCGGGAACCAAGGCGGCGTGGGCTCTCAAGAACTGGGGCGACGTCTCTTCCGCCCACCGTTCCGGGAATCTTGCGGTTGGCACGATCGACAGCTATCTCATCGCGCGCCTCTCGGGTGCGGCCGTTCACGTGACGGAGCCAAGCAATGCTTCCCGCACGCTCTGCTTCAACCTGCATAAGAAGAAGTGGGATCCGGATCTCTGCACCGCTCTCGGTATTCCGTTGGATATCTGGCCCGAGGTGCGGCCCTCGGTGGGAACCTTCGCGCTCACTCGTGGCTTTCCTGCACTCCCTGACGGGATTCCGATCACGGGCGTGCTGGGCGACCAGCAGTCGGCTCTTCTTGGCCAGGCTTGCGTCCGAGAAGGGACCGCCAAGTGCACTTACGGAACGGGCGCGTTCCTGCTTCTCAACACCGGAAAGAAACCCGCGAAGAGTCGGCATCGCCTGCTGACCACGGTTGCTTGGGCATTAAAGGAGGATGACTACACTTACGCGCTCGAGGGCAGCGCCTTCATCGCGGGAGCTGCCGTGCAATGGGTGCGCGACGGGCTCGGGCTGATCAAGGACTCGGCCGAGATCGAAACACTCGCAGCGAGCGTGCCGACGAGCGAAGGAGTCGTCTTCGTGCCGGCGCTCACAGGCTTGGGCGCACCCTACTGGGACGCTCACGCAACCGGGATGCTCACGGGCCTCACGCGCGGGACCACGCGCGGCCACATCGCGCGCGCGGTGCTGGAAGGAATCGCATTCCAGAACGCTGACGTTCTGACCGCGATGCAGAAGGATCTCGGCAAGCCCGTGACGACGTTGAACGTGGATGGCGGCGCTTCCGCGAACGGCTTACTCATGCAGTTCCAGGCGGACGTGCTTGGCGTCGAACTGCGCCGGCCGAAGTATCTCGAGACCACCAGCCTGGGCGCGGTCTTTGCTGCGGGTCTGGGCGCGGGTCTCTGGACCGACCTTTCCGATATCGAGAAGACCTGGCAGGAAGACCGGGTGTTTCAACCCCAAATCGACGCGAAAAAACGCGAGGAGCATATGGGCCGGTGGCATCAAGCCGTTGGCCGAGTTATCCATAAATGAAGATCAAGACCCAGTACGCCTGCCAAAGTTGCGGATATGTCAGCCACAAATGGCTTGGGCGCTGCCCGAGCTGCGAGAGCTGGAGCACGATGGTGGAAGAGAAAGAAATCAAAGGCGGGCCCGCCGCCGAGTCCAGCTCGCGCGAAGCCTATCTCGAGATGGCGGGAGTCCACGGGCAGCCTTCGACCGCCGGCCGGGATTGGGTCTCGCTCGACGGCGGCGAAGGTACGGAAGAGGCCGCGCGGCCCATGCGCAGGCTCGCTACCGGAATCGCCGAACTGGACCGCGTACTGGGTGGGGGGCTCGTATCCGACAGTTTTGTCCTTCTCGGCGGAGAGCCCGGGATCGGAAAGAGCACGCTGCTC
Source organism: Oligoflexia bacterium (assembly GCA_043757905.1). Lineage (GTDB taxonomy): Bacteria > Bdellovibrionota > UBA1018 > UBA1018 > UBA1018 > JAYVOO01. Next base: position 434 of record JAYVOO010000571.1, on the reverse strand, counting down.
CTGCAGATGGTTCAGGGCGTGCGCTCCCATCAGCCCGATGTCCGGCTGCTGTACGTGAGCGGCGAGGAATCAATCGACCAGATCCGTGGGCGCGCGAAAAGGCTCGGCGTCGAAGGCAAGGGCCATATCTTCCTGCAGGCCGAGACTCAACTCGAGCAGGTCTTCGCCACCATCAAGGAGCTCCGGCCCAACGTCATCGTTATGGATTCGCTCCAGACTTTCTCGAGCGGGGCGCTCGAGTCCGCGCCTGGCAGCGTCAGCCAAGTGCGCGAGATCGCGACCCGACTCATGGCGCTCGCGAAATCCGCGGGAATCGCCATCTGGCTAGTCGGCCACGTCACGAAAGAGGGAAGCATCGCCGGCCCCAAGGCGGTTGAGCACATGGTCGACACCGTTCTCTACTTCGAGTCCGAGGGCGGCCAGACTTATCGGCT
>JAYVOO010000570.1:0-12667 GCA_043757905.1 Oligoflexia bacterium | reverse complement strand
CGGATCTCTCCGCTCTGGGATGGGACAGTGATCGGAGTATCCGCGTTGGGGACCGGGCTTTCTTATGCTTTCGCTTCCAATTTAATTCATCCCCGCTGTCCTTGCGAAGCAGGCGAGGTCAACGGATTTGATCGTTCCGCGATCGGTAACCAAAACCAGTTCCTGGATTCGGTGAGCGATTTGACAGTCGGCGTGGTGCTGGTGCTGCCAGTCCTTGCCGATTACCGCGACCTGGGCTGGAGCCAGGCGCTCGCGGAGGATCTCGCGGTTTACGCTGAAGTGCTCGCAGTGAACGGCGGGCTCGTCAGTCTCGCCAAGTATGCCTTCGAGCGGCCGCTGCCGCGAACCTATGCGGGAGACTCGGCCCTGGTCTCTCAGCCCGGGGGATATCGATCCTTCTACTCGGGCCATACCTCCAACGCGTTCGCCGCACTCAGTGCGGCTGCGATGACCCTGCATCTCCGGTACGATGCGGGCGTTTGGCCGTGGGCGGTCGCGCTCGGGGTCGGCGCAAGCGTCGCGATCGAGCGGGTCGCGGCCGGCAGGCATTTTCCGACGGACGTGATTACGGGCGCTGCGATGGGGACGCTGGTGGGAACCTTTATTCCGCTGCTGCACCGGAATGCCCGGGTCTCGGCCAACTTCTGGTCGGTAAAGCCCACCCAAAGCGGAGCGGCTCTTGCGTGGAGCCACCGTTTCTGAATACCTGCAAATTGAAGGAACTTACCAATGACCGTCGCCGCACTTCCTGATTCCATGCGATTCGTCGATCTGCCAGCGCCGGGAGGGCCCGAGGTGATGGTCCTAAGATCCGGGCCTCGCCCAATTCCAGGAAAAAATGAGGTGCTCATCCGCGTGAGCGCGGCCGGCGTGAACCGGCCCGATCTCGCCCAGCGGCGCGGGACCTATCCGCCGCCTGCGGGCGCATCTTCCGTGCTCGGGCTCGAAGTCGCGGGAGTCATCGCGGCCTGCGGCGACGGCGTGAACTCCTGGAAGATCGGAGACGCCGTCTGCGCGCTTACTCCGGGTGGCGGTTACGCCGAGTACTGCGTCGCGCCCGCCGAGCATTGCCTGCAGATTCCAAAAGGCTTCTCGATGGAAGAGGCGGCGGGAATCCCCGAGACCTTCTTCACCGTTTGGACGAATGTCTTCGACCGCGGAAGGTTGCAGGCTGGTGAGACGTTCTTAGTTCACGGCGGAACGAGTGGGATCGGCGTCACGGCTATTCAGCTCGCCCGCGTATTCGGCGCCCGCGTGATCGCGACCGCGGGCTCCGAGGAGAAATGCCGAAGTTGCGTTGAGCTTGGCGCGGCCTTCGCGATCAACTACCGCGATCTGGATTTCGTCACGGAGATCCGGCGGTTCACCGAGGAGAAGGGCGTCGAGCTGATCTTGGACATGATCGGAGGCTCTTACTTCCAGCGCAATCTGGAGTGCCTGGCGCTCGAGGGCCGGCTTACGCAGATCGCGTTTCTCCAAGGCGCCGAAGTGCCGCTACGGCTCCCACTCCTCATGAGCAAGCGCTTGACGGTCACGGGCTCGACCTTGCGGCCGCGCTCCGTGGCCGAGAAAGCCGCGATCGCCCGGAGCCTCCAGGCAAAGGTCTGGCCGCTGCTCGAGGCGGGGAAGGTCCGCGTCGTCATCGACCGTATCTTTCCGTTCGAAGAGGTAGCCGAGGCGCACCGGAGAATGGAAAGTAGCCAGCATATCGGGAAAATCATCCTCTCCCTCTCGCGTGGCGAGCCCTCACTTTGATCGATATCCTAAGGTGAGCGGCATTCAATCGTGAGTGAGCGGCGCGATCAGCTGCCGGTGCGCGCAGGCTGATCAGCGGTGTCGCGGTCGCAGCCGCGGCAGAGATGCACTTCCATGCCTGCCCAATGGAACCAATCGCCGTCGCGTTTCGCGAAAACCATGCGGCAATGGAAGCACTTGAATTCGTTCTTTCCGAGCTTTGGTCCTTTGGTATCCATAAGTCTTTTTCACTTTCTGGGAAGCGGGCAGTTGGAGAAAAATGAGCGAGGGGACTTCTCCCGAAGGGCAAAGCCCCCTCGCTTGGAACTGGCAGCGTCGCTTAGTAGCGGCTGCGGCTTGCGCCGCCGAAGCCGCCTGAGGCGCCAGCGCTGTTGTCGCGCGGGACCATGGGCTTAGCTTCGTTGACCGTCATGGCCCGGCCGTCATAATCGGCGCCATTGAACTTGTTGATCACGTCCAAAGCTTCCGCTTCGGTGGACATTTCGACAAAGCCGAAGCCCTTCGAGCGGCCGGTTTCGCGGTCCATGATGATCTTGGCAGACTCGACCTTGCCGCACTGCGTGAACGTGTCGACCAGGATCTGGTCAGTTGCAGAGAACGGAAGATTGCCGACGTATAATTTTTTACCCATAAATACCTCCAAAAGGACTGGGGAGCCACTTCAGAGGATATGGACACTACGCCCGCAGTCTCGAGAAGAGGACAATTGAACTACTGATGCGTCAACTATAACACATCTCACTAGACTTAGATACGTGTATAGTATGAGATAGAGAGTCCTTCTCGCTTGGGTTTCGCCCAAATCCCCTCCGTACTCGCACTGCTTGCATCTGATCCGCAGTCGCCGCTTTTTTAAGCAATTTCTACTGAATTATTCATCTTGATCCCTCAGCGCACGGCTTGTTTCACAGCCTCAGTTCGACACTTTTTTCGATTCATTTTTGTCCTGAATCTTTGCGTTTCTGTCTCAGGGTTCTTTCAACCGAAAGGGAATTCTTATGAGATCTCAGATCGTATCGTTTCATTGTGTACTCACTAGCCAGACTGGTGACCTCATCAGCTCGACGTTCAATCGCGACGTCAGCACAGTGGGAGAGGGGGGCCCGACCGAGGTCCTCCAGGGGCTGGCCGCTGGGCTAAAGAATTTGAGGAAGGGTGAAAAGCGGCGCATTTGCCTTTCCGCAAAGGATGCTTACGGCCTTTATGAGCCCGATCTCGTGCTCGAGTGTCCCCGGGCTGACCTCAAGAACGGGGCGCGCCTGAAGCTCGGCGACGAAGTCGAAGCCAAGATCGACGGCGAGCACCACACGTTCCGGGTCATCAAGTTGAACGGGGCGGAGGTAACGCTCGATGCGAACCATCCGCTCGCCGGGCAAGACCTGATTTTCGATATAGACGCGACAGAAGTTCGCGACGCGACGACCGAAGAGCAGGGTTCACCCAGGCTCGGTCCTGGCAACTCCTGGCTCCATTGAATTGGCCGCTCTTTAGCGCACTCGCTCGACGCGGACCTTGCGGCCCTTGATCTTCCCGTCGCGCAGGCGCTGAATCGTGGCCATGGCCTTGTCCTTCGAGATCGCGACATACGAGAAACGGTCGTGGATCTCGATCTTGCCGATGTCTTTTGCGTCCATCCCGCCGGCGTCGCCAGTCAGTGCACCCAGGATGTCGCCTGGACGCATCTTGTCCTTGCGGCCCGCGGCAATGAAAATGGTTTCCATGATCGCCTCGCCGCCGAAATCGTCGCGAAGCTTGTCGGGATCGAGGTTCTCGAGCGACGCGACCTGCTTGTACTGGAGCTGCTGGCCGGTGAGCTTCTCGATGGCCTGGAGGCGCGACTTCTCGCGCGGGAGAAAGAGCGAGATCGCCAGTCCCTTCTTGCCCGCGCGGCCCGTGCGGCCGATGCGGTGAACGTAGATCTCGGGCTTGGCTGGCATGTCGAAGTTGATCACGGCGTCGAGCGCGTCAATGTCGATGCCGCGCGCGGCGACGTCGGTCGCAACGAGAAGCCGGGTGGAGAGGTTTCGGAACTTGGCCATCACCCGATCGCGCTCGTTCTGTTCGAGATCACCGTGGATTGCGGCGACACTCACGCCCGCGTGCTTGAGCTCGGAGGTCAGCTCGTCGACATGCGCTTTCAGGTTGCAGAAGATGATCGCCGATTCAGGCTTCACTTGTTGCAAAATCCAAAGGAGCGCCTTTAACTTGTCCTCGGCCTCGACTTCATAAACCACCTGGCGGATGGGCGCGGCAGTCAGATTTTTCTGCTCGATCGTCACCCGCACGGCATCCTTCTGATAGGCCTTGCTCATGCCTTCGATCGCGCGCGGGAAAGTCGCGGAGAAGAAAACGGTCTGACGCGAGGGCGGCACCTGCTTCAGGATTTTCTCCATGTCGTCTTGAAAGCCCATGTCGAGCATGCGGTCGGCTTCGTCGAGCACCAGCATCCCGACCTGCGAGAGGTCGAGCGATTTTCGGTTCAGGTGATCGATCACGCGGCCAGGCGTGCCGACGACGACGTGAACGCCTTTTTCGAGCGCACCCAGCTGCGCGCCCATAGGCTGGCCGCCCGAGAGAATGGCGACCTGCAGACCCGGCTGGCGACGGCCGAGCTTGCGGACCTCGCGAGCGACTTGCGTGCAGAGCTCGCGCGTGGGGCAGAGAATAAGACCTTGGATGCGGCGATCCTTTAGATTGAGTTTCTCGAGCAGGGGGAGAGTGAAAGCGGCGGTCTTGCCGCTGCCGGTGCTAGCCTGGCCGATGACGTCCCTGCCCGCGAGAAGCAGCGGGATGCTCTCGGCTTGGATCGGGGTCAGCTCTTCGTAGCCCAGCTCGGCCGCGACCTGGATGGATGCCTTCGAAAGAGGAAGGGAATTGAAGCTCAGGTCGGGTTTCTTTAAAGTCATAATGGTTTTTCGAGCGTGGCGATCCACTTCATCACGGGCGCGCTCCTCTCAATGAACGGCGAGATTTCGCCAAGCTTGGCGCTCAGGATGACGCGCAAGGTGGCGTGCACCGCGAAATCGGCAGCAGTGGGCTCGGAGGTCAGCAAAAACGGGTTTTTCGCAAGCTTCTGCTCGAGAATCCAGATGCACTCCTCAAACTGCTTACGGCGCTCATGCTCGGTGTCGAGCGCGATGCCTCGGTCCTTCAGCTGATTCAGAAAGGCCTTGCGGAGGCTCGGCACCAGGACCAGGCGAATGGGCGCTGGAATGGCGGCGAAGGACTGCTTGGCGAACTTATTGAAATGGTGATCGTACAGCCAGCGGTAGGTCGCCACGAAGGGCGTGAGGTACTCGTCTGACCATTCTTCAAGCAATAGCGTATCCGCCCGAAGCGCCGGGTCGGCTGGATAGACCTTGCGGGAATCTGGAAAAGCTTCGTCGAGCGCTTTTAGGATGCGAGTCGAGTCCTCGACTCGGATGCCGTCGATCTCGGCGATCGGCAGCTTGCCGTGGGCCGAGCCCTTGGGCGGACCCTTGGCGATCAAGGTTTCGAACGACAGCTTCTTGTAGTCGAGCGCGCGCAGCACTTTGAGGCAGTAAGGTGACGAGGACGCAAGCCCGTCGGTGGCGCCCCAAATCAGAAGCTTGATTGCCTTGGGCATCGTCTCAGCGCCTCGCCGTTTCGAACTTCTTCGTGATGTACTCTTCGTAAGGCTGGTCGAAGTCGGCGACGCCGCGCGAGCCGACTTCGATGACGCGATTGGCGACTGTCTGAATGAACTGCTGGTCATGCGACGAAAAGAGAACGGTACCCGGGAACTTGATCAGCCCGTTATTGACCGACTGAATGCTTTCCAGGTCTAGATGGTTGGTCGGCCCGTCGAGGATCAGGACGTTGGCGTCGATCATCATCATCCGCGAGAGCATGCAGCGCACGCGCTCGCCCCCGGAGAGGACCTTGGTTTTCTTGGTCGCTTCATCGCCCGAGAAGAGCATGCGGCCCAAAAATCCGCGGACGAAATTCTCGTTCTGGTCGGGTGAGAACTGGCGGAGCCAGTCGATCAGGTTCAGCTCGTTGCCGTTGAAAAACTGGGCGTTGTCCTTCGGGAAGTAGGAGCGGGACGTCGTCACTCCCCATCTGAACGCGCCGGCGTCGGGCTTGATCTCCTCGGTGAGGATCTGAAAGAGCGTCGTGACCGCGAGCTCGGTGTCGCCGATGAAGACGGCTTTGTCGCCCTTGCGGAGCGTGAAACTGACCTTGTCGAGGACCTTCTTGCCATCCACAGTCTTGGTGATGTTTTCGACATTGAGGAGCTGGTCGCCCGCCTCGCGCGCGGCCGTGAAGCCGACGAACGGATATTTGCGGGTCGAAGGCTTGATGTCGTCGATCGTGAGTTTCTCGAGCTGCTTTTTGCGGGACGTGGCCTGGCGGGATTTCGACGCGTTAGCGGAGAATCGCGCGATGAAGGCCTTGAGCTCGTCGGCCTTGTCGATCTGGCGCTTCTGCTTGTCTTGATTCTGCTTGAGCGCCATCTGGCTCGTCTCGTACCAGAACTCGTAGTTGCCGGTGTAGAGCTGGATGCGGCCGAAATCGATGTCGGCCATGTGCGTGCAGACCTGGTTCAGGAAATGGCGGTCATGGGAGACAACGATGACGGTCTTGTCGTACTGGAGGAGAAATTCCTCGAGCCAGCGGATCGCGCCGATGTCCAGATGGTTGGTCGGTTCGTCAAGGAGCAGAATGTCGGGCTGGCCGAAGAGCGCCTGTGCGAGAAGCACTTTCACGCGCTCAGTATCGCGCAGCTCGCGCATGAGCTTCTCGTGAAGGTCAGTGCCGATGCCGAGACCCGCGAGCAGGACGGCTGCGTCGCTCTCAGCTTCCCAGCCTCTGAGCTCGGCGAAGAGCCCTTCCAGCTCGCCAGCCAGCACGCCATCGGCCTCGGTGAAGTCGGTCTTGGCGTAAAGCGCTTCCTTGTCCGCCACGACCTTAGCTAACCGGGGCTCGCCCATCATCACGGTCTTGAGCACCGCCACATCATCGAAGCTGAAATGATCCTGGCGGAGAAACGAGATGCGCTGGCCGGGCTGGATTGAGACCACGCCCTTGTAGTCAGTGACTTCGCTCGAAAGGATCTTCAGGAACGTGGATTTGCCGGCGCCGTTCGCGCCGATCAGGCCGTAGCAGTTGCCCGGCACGAACTTGATGTTCACGTCCTCGAATAGCTTCTGGCTTCCGAAACTGAGGCTTACGCCCGCGGTGCTGATCATCTGAGTGCTTTCTTAAACGCTGAGAGGTTAGTCTTGTTCCTTGGCGCTCGCCTTGGCCTTGACCTTCACCTGGCGCTCCTTGAAGTGAGGGCGAGGGGCGGCGGCGGCGCGGGGCTTGGCGGGAGCAGCGGTCTTACCGCTCTTCTCTTTCGCTTTCCAGGACCAAGGTGCGGGAGAAGCGGACGGGCGCTTCTTGTCGTGAACGCCCGAGACATAAGGCTTCGGTCCGTCAGAGGGAGCGGCCTGGGAAGCGCGCATCGGCTTAGAGCGCGCATACCAGCTCTGGCCTTCTTCGGCAGCGGGGGCTGAATCGCGAGGGGCGGAGCGCTCAGCGCGCGCCGGCACTGGCGAGGAGACTGGCTTCACTTTCAGTCCGGGCCCGGTTGTGCCGTTGCCAACCGGGAGGCTGGAGGAGCGGGCGATGGTGCCAGTGGCGGGACCTGCGGATGCCGGTCGAGCGACGCGGGCGTAGCCGGCCCCACGCTCGTAACCGCCGCCATATCCAGCTCCACGTTCGCCATATCCGGCTCCACGCTCACCGTATCCGGCTCCACGCTCTGAACCCCGTCCGGCAGGAGGACGGCCGCGGCCGTAGCCTGCGCCGCCGCGGGAGTCGCGGTCGCCATAGCGGCTTGGGGCGCGCTCTTCATATCTCGGACGGCCTCGAGGGCCGTCCTGGTCATCACGCTGAGGAGCGAGCTCCTCGCGCGTGTTGTTGGCGAAGATCTCCGGATACATGAGCGAGAGGAAACGTCCGGCGACCTCCTCAGAGGTCATGGAGGCGAGAGCCGTTTTCCAAGAATCATCGAGGATCTCGATGGCCTTCGTGTGGCCTTCCTGCGCCTGAAGCGTGGAAAGGATGCGGGTGACTTTCTTGGCGCCGATCTCTTTGCGGGTCGGGATGCGGCCTTCCGTCATGCGGCTCTCGGTCATCTTCTCGATGCGGCCAATGAGCACGCGGTGGCTCGAGGTGACGACGCTGAGCGCGAGGCCGGCCTTGCCGCTGCGGGCAGTGCGGCCGATCCGGTGCACGTAGCTGTCGAGCTCGCGGGGAATCGAGTAGTTGATGACGTGGGTGATATCCTTCACGTCGAGGCCGCGCGAGGCGACGTCGGTGCAAAGCAGGATGTTGACCTTCTTATCGCGGAAGCTCTTCATCGTGCGCTCGCGCGCGGTCTGGTCCATGTCGCCATGGAGGCAGTCGGCCTTGTAGCCGCGGTCGCGGAGGTACGCCAGGCCGTCGACGACGAGCGCCTTGGTCTGGAAGAAGATCAGACCGTAGAAATCATCGGCCGCGTCGATCAGCTTGCAGAGCACCTCGGGCTTGTTGGATTCCTGCGTGAGGTAGTAAATCTGCTGCACGGTCTCGGACAGCATCTCGGTGCGGTTGACCTGCACTTGCTGCGGGTCGCGAAGGTAATCGTCGGCCACGCGCCGGACGCCCGGGCTCATGGTCGCCGAGAAGAGCCAGATGTTGCGCTGGTCTTTCGGGGTCCCACCCAGGATTTTTTCGAGGTCTTCCTTGAAGCCCATCGAGATCATCTCATCGGCTTCGTCGAGGATGACGGTGTGGAGGCTGTCGAAGTTCAGCGTGCCGCGATCCATGTGATCGCAGAGGCGGCCGGGCGTGCCGACTACTACGTGGACGCCGCGCCGAAGGCCACTGATCTGCTCGGCGTAAGGGGCGCCGCCGTAGATGGCGAGAGCGCGGATGCCCTTGTGTTTGCCGAGCAGCTCGATCTGGCCGGCAACCTGCATCGCGAGCTCGCGCGTGGGGCAGAGAATGAGGCCCTGGATGCCGCGCTCGTCAGCGTCGATGCGTTCCAAGAGTGGGATGGCGAATGCGGCCGTCTTGCCAGTGCCGGTGGCTGCAAGGCCAAGGAAATCAGTAGGTTCGCCGAGGAGGATCGGAAGCGTCTGGGCCTGGATCGGGCTTGGTTTTTCGAAGCCGAGATCAGAGATGGCGCGCAGGATGGGGGGGCTCAGGGACAGTTCGTTGAAATTTTCCATGTGGCGCAGGGCGTATCATACTTTCTACTCTTGGTGTGGAATAAAGAAGCGGATTTTTCAGAGCCTAAATCAAGCCCGCCGGCTGCAATTCCGGGCGGGTCACGCGGCTCAACCGTGGTTGGGGCGTTTAAGTATCGGAGTTACTCTATCACACTCATAGATTTGTCCTATTTTCCGAATAGTGCTGGGCGGGATAGTTTACCGGGCAAGAGGTTTCCAAAAATGAAAATGTCCAAGTCGTTCCTTCACCTTCCACTCGCCCTTTCCATGCTTTTGAGTCCGGTGGCCGCGTTCGCCGCGCCCGTCGCTCCGGCCGAGGCCCTTCACACCTCGCTTCACCGCGTGGAGAAGCTGGTTGCGATCAACAAGCTCGACTCCACTTTCTCGAGCCTGCTTCAGGGTGGAACTGTCGAGCCCCTGCCTGCCGGATCCAGCAGCGCGCCCGCCTTTAAAGTCACGTTGAACCAGCTTCCAGGCGCGCAAGGCCTAGTGCGCTCAATCGAAATCCTGACGGACGCGACCGGCAAGGAGATCAGCCACAAGGAGACGAACGCGGGCGCCTCTGCCCAGGCTCCGCTTTTCACAGGCGTCGACGCGATTACGCTGATTGAGTACGCCTATCACCACGTCAACGCGAACGGCGACCCGGCCAAGCCCGGCGTGAAAGCTGAGCTCGTTCCTTTTTATGTCGGCAACGCGGGCGTCGAACTTACCCAGGGCGTGAACGCCGCCGGTGAGACCGCCGGGGTCGTCGAGTTCCGTTCCAATCAGAGCACCAAGACCCTTCGAATCATCGTGAACACGGACACCAGCATCGACTCCGTAAAGGTCCTACAGTAAGATGGAGAGCTTTTAGGGGTTGAGTTTTAACTCAAAGCGTTATACTAAGGCGCCAATCGTCCTCCTGAGGAGCTCCATGAAGAAGTTCGCGATTGTCCTTGTATCCGTCGTTTCGTCCGCGCTCGCTCAGTCGGCCCATGCCGAGAACCGGCAGGCCAAAAACTGCGAGATTTTCGTGAAATCCGTGCAGGTCCAGCCGAATTCCCACGGATCCGCAGGAATGAGCGTGGTCGTGAAGGTTGGCTGGCTAGGAAATGGCGAGTTTATCCAAAAAGTCGGCTTCTACAGCCACAATCAAGCGCAGGATCTCGGCAACGATCCCAACCAATGCTATGGAACGCGCCCTCCCGCGGATAGCGACTGGGCGGTGCAGGACCCTTCGAACTTTTACTATGGAAATACGAAGCTCGAACTCGGCGAGTACTTCTTTAGTTTCCCCATTTCTACGGGTTCGGTTGTGGGCGCGTGCCCCGGCTACAATTTCAGCGCAATCGGCGCTTTCTTCGTCGAGACGAATAAGAACACCTATTGGGTGAATCCCGCGATGGATACCCACCAGTACTTCTATTTTGACCGCAACGGCTTTAACAGCATCCAAACCAAGGGAGGCACTTACCAGAGCCTCCCGACCTCGCGCGATGACCTTCGCTACTACAACGCTCTCGGCTGCAAATAAGCTTTTAGCTGCCGTCGTCGTCGTTGCCGTGGAACGCCTGGATCGCGCAGTAGCGTAAGGCGTCGAGCACGTGCTGGTCCTTGATCTCGTGCCTGGGGTCCTTCAGAATCGCGTCGCTCTCAAGGCGGACCGCCTGGTCGCTCGCGCCCTGGCTCTTGGTTTCGTCGGCCGCGCATTCGCAGACCGCCCGGCTCAGCCCCCGTGCCCGCTCAGGGTCGCTTGCAGTCTTGGAGCTGGGCGCGAGAAACGCCTGGCTGCAGGCGGCGATGAACTTCTTCTTGAGCGCGGGCTCCAGATGCGGCGGAGTTATTTTCTTCGGCGCGGCACAGACCTGCGCGGACACAAGCGCGAAAGCGAGCGCAAGACCGAGCTTCACGTTCGCGGTTAAGGCGCTCGCGAGGATCGTAAACTGCCATTTGCGACGCGTGCTTTGGATCATTGGGACTTTGTTTGGCGAATTCAGTGGTTTGAATGGTTGGCGACGGTCAGGCGGTAGAGATACGCGATCCCGCCTTGGAGCGGCTCGCAGGTCATGCGCCCGAAACGCCCGGTCGAGGCCGCCAGGCTCAGAAACTCTTCTCCACAAGGAAACGTCCCAGATGAGGTCTCGAGGTAGCGATACGCCTCAGGATGGCCGCTGACCCAGCCCCCGACGCGCGGAAGAATTTTCTTTGAGTAGAGCTGAAAGAGTCGTGACCAGGCGCGGATGCGGGGCTGGCCGAACTCGAGCACCATGACTTGGCCATCCGCGCGGACGACCCGGCCGAGCTCGTCGAGTGCCTTCGCCGGATCATGGGCGTTCCGAATCCCAAAGGAGATACTCGCGACGTCGAACTCGCCGTCTTTGTATGGAAGCGCGGTCACGTCGGCATGCTGAAAGACGATACGTGAACCAAGCTTCGCGGCTTTCTTGCGCGCCACCTTGAGCATCGGTTCGCAGAAATCGGTGGCGACTACTTCCGAGTGCCAGTCCAACCGGGACTCGAAGCGAAACGCGAGATCGCCCGTTCCGGTCGCGCAATCCAACACGCGGCAGCGGGAGCGCGCGCCGCTCAGCTGGACGAGCCTCTTTTTCCAGCGGTGGTGGATCCCGAAGGAAAGAAGCGAGTTGGCCAAGTCGTAGCTGGGGGCGATCTGGCTGAACATCTGGACGATGCTCGTGGGTTCCTTGGCCTCGATCATGGGGTGAGCCCTTTCGTGTTCGATACAGTCGCAAGTCTGCGGTCCATCGCCGCGAGCACTCGGTGCAGGCGCTCGAGCATGGCTTCGGTTTCCGGGAAGCCCAGCGCTTGTTCGGCGTCGGAGATGGACTGGTCGGGTTCCGGGTGAACTTCGATCAAAAGGCCGTCGGCGCCAGCTGCGGCCGCGGCCCAGCACATCGGCGGGACGAGCGCGCGAACGCCGGTGCCATGGCTCGGGTCGACCCAGACTTTCAGTCCCGAGCGGGCTTTTAGGTACGGAACCGCCGCGAGATCCAGCGTGTTTCGGGTGGCGCGCTCGAAGCCGCGCGTGCCGCGCTCGCAGAGCGTGACCTGCGAGTTGCCTTCGCGCGTGATGTATTCGGCCGCGTGCAGAAGCTCGTCGAGATAGGCGGAGAGCCCGCGCTTGAGAAGCACCGGAATTCGAGTCCGACCCAGCTCGCGCAGTAGCTCGGTATTGTGCATGTTGCGAGCCCCCACCTGCAGGACGTCGGCGACAGGCGCCAGGAGATCGATCTGCCGGGGGTCGGTGATCTCGGTGATGAAAGGCAGCCCCGTCTCGAGCTTACAGGCTTTCACGATGTCGAGAGCCTCGGGTCCCAGGCCCTGGAAAGTCTCAGGTCGAGCGCGCATCTTGAAAATTCCGCCCCGAAGCGCGGTCGCACCCCAGCGCTTGGCCATCCGCGCGACGGCCGAAAAGGTCTCGTAGGATTCCACCGAGCAGGGTCCCACGACGAGGGAGAACGGCTCCGGAACGATAGCGTTGTCTGGGGGGTTCACGTGCAGTTTTTTTAGATGAAATATTGAGTTCAAGCAATTGTAAACTTTAAGGCGAGGGCGTAGAACTCCCGTTAGAATTCGATGGAAACCTCATTTTGCACGCACTTCGACATCGCATCGTTCCTGCGCCAGGGTGCCTTGCTCACGACCGCCTCCGGCCAGGCCTGGATTGGTTGGGGCGAAGCGAGCTGGTC
>JAYVOO010000569.1:0-3403 GCA_043757905.1 Oligoflexia bacterium | reverse complement strand
TACCTTTACACACATGCGAAGGGGATCTCCCGGATCGTGAAGGATTCCGAGATTCCGAAGGAGTTTTTGGAACTCTACCTGGAGGCCAAGTCCGAGCTCCAGGTCGAGCATATCGAGGAAGATCTCGAGGCGCAGCGAGTGACCGCGCTCTATCTGATGAATCACTACCTGCATGCGGACACGAAGCTGAAAGGCGATGACCGCTGGTGGGCGCCGCGTTCAGCAGGCGGGAGCCCGTTGATCGACCGTCTCGTGCGCGAGCACTGGGACCACGGACCGTTCGCGCAGATCAAGACCTGGGTAGAGGCGCTGGGCGCGCGCGCGGGCGACGCCGTCGAAGTGGGCTGCGGCCTGGGCGGGATTTATCCGATCTTGCGCGCCCAACTCAAGAGCTACCTCGGCGTCGACAGCTCGTTCGCGAGCATCGCGCTTGCTCGTCATCTCGCGCTTGGCGTGGACTATCCTGCGGACATCCAGATCCCAGAGGATCTGATCAACGGACCGGTCTCGCGCAAAATCGCGCTTCCCAAGCCAATGGAGTTCGATGGAAGGGCGGACTTCATCGTCGGTGACATCGCAAAGCCACCGCTCGAGATGGGCGCTTGCGACCTCTCGATCGCGCTCAACACGATCGACATGCTGGACGATCCAGCGACTCTTCCCAAGCTTCAGCACCGACTCCTGCGGGCGGGCGGAACGGCGATCCAGAGCTGCCCCTACATCTGGCATGAGGCCGTGGCGAAGAAGCTCCGGGCCAAGCTCAAAGCAAACGGAAAACGCGGCCTGGATTCCGCGCGCGCGGTCGAATGGCTCTACGAGCACCGGGGTTTCCAGATTGAGAAGCGGGTGGAGCATCTGCCCTGGTTATTTCTCAAGCACTCCCGACAGCTCGAGATCTACTCCGTACATCTCTTCGCCGCCAAGAAAGACTGAAAAGCGCGCCGGACCTAAACTGCCTGCGCCGCCGCCCAGCCTGAGGCCCAGGCCCATTGGAAGTTGTACCCACCCAGCCAGCCCGTCACGTCGACGACTTCGCCGATGAAGAAAAGCCCAGGTACCTTGCGCGCCTCCATCGTTTTCGAGGAGAGTTCGTCCGTATCGACGCCACCGCGTGTGACCTCCGCTTTGCTGTAACCCACGGTTCCACTCGGCACGAGCTTCCATCCATGCACGTTCGCGCAGAACGCCTCGAGCGCTTTCTCGGAAACCTGAGGGAGCGGCAGCTGGGACGGGAAGTAGAGGTCGGTAAAGCGTTCCGCGAAGCGTGCGGGGAGGTGCTCTGAGAGGAGGTTGCGGACGATGGAACGATTGCCGTCCCGCTTCTTGGCCAAGAGCGAGTCGTAGAGATTCAGGTCAGGCAAAAGATCGATCTCGATTTCGTGGCCCTTCCGCCAGTGAAGAGACGCCTGGAGCGCAGCCGGACCGCTCATCCCGCTATGCGTGAAAAGGATGTTCTCGCGGAAGCTCACGCCCCCGGCCGTGATTCGGCAGTCGACGGAGACGCCCGCGAGCGCCTTAAAATCCCGCGTCTGGGCTTCCGAGAAGGTGAATCCGTCAAGAGCGGCCGCGCATTCCACCCGCTTCAACCCGAATTGCTCAGCCAGCTCGTAACCGAATCCCGTCGCACCGATTTTCGGGATCGATAGGCCTCCAGTCGCGACGACCAGCGACTCGCATTCGATCCAGTGGCCGGACTCTGTCTCAATCTCGAAACGGTATGGAGCCGCGCCTTCGGGCAGGCGCCTGACTCGCGCAATCGGAGTCGCAAGCTCGATGCGCACGCCCGCCTCGTCGCACTCCTTTCGCAGGAGCGTAACGATCTCCTGGGCCGAGCGGTCGCAGAAGAGTTGACCGAGTTTTTTTTCGTGGAAAGCGATCCCGTGCGCCTTTACGCGCTCGACGAACCTCTCGGCGGGGTAGCGCGTGAGCGCGGATTTAACGAAATGGGGATTTTGAGAAACGTAGTTGGCTGGCGAGGCGCCCGTGTTCGTGAAATTGCAGCGGCCGCCGCCGGAGATTAAGATCTTGCCTCCGAGCTTGGCCGCGTGATCAAGCACTCGCACGCCACGGCCGCGGTTTGCCGCGTGAATGGAGCACATCAGTCCCGCGCCGCCCGCACCTAGAATGGCTACGGCAATTTTTTCCCGCTCTTTCGGCATCCACTCACCTTGTCGCGCGAACGAAACGCTGTCAATTCTGTATCATTTGATTTCGCACGGAACGTGAGATCCTTGAAGGACAACTCATGGAAAGAGGTGCCTCATGGATCGAGCCATCCCGTTTTTCGCTAGGTTATGCGTTTTGACGTTTTCGGTGATTTCGGGCTCAGCTGCCCTGGCCGCTGGGCCTCTGAACTTCAGCTCGGTCGCCGCCAAGAGCGACAGCTACCGGAAACTCTTCCCGCTCAAGACGACTTCCGAGAAGCTGGTCGATAACTCCGGCAACGGCTTCGACGCCCTCTACGGCGTGCGCAACCTGCGCTTCGTTTTTCCAGGCGTACTTTTCCGGGGCGGAGCCAATAACACCACTCATCATAATAGTCCGCGCCCGAACATGAATCCACTGCAGGACGACGGCCTCAAGCATCTCTGCGAGCAAGGGTTCGAGGAAGCGGTTTATCTCTACAACACGAACTTCAGTTCCGCGCCAGGCTTTGTGAACTGCAAGAGCGCGGTGGGAAGCGCGACCCCGACCGCGCGCAGACTCAGGTACCGTTCGCTCGACCCGTTCGTGACCGCTGACCAGGTCGCGATATTCCAGACGCTACTCGATTCGGCGCGCGACCCATCACACGGGCCCGTGTACACGCATTGCTGGAACGGCTGGCATGCATCGGGTTTCATCTCGGCCACGAGCCTGATTCAGTTTTGCGGTGTCTCAAGCGATCTCGCGGTAAAATACTGGGATTTGAATACCGACGGCCATAACGACTCGAGCTACGACGCCATCCGGAAAAAGATCCGAGCATTCAAGCCCGTTACCGGGCTCGCATTCACGTCCGAAGAACAGCGGGCGCTTTGCCCGAACCAAAATCACGAGCTGGATCCCGCCCAGTAAACAGGAGTGTGAGCGCCCCGACAAAAGCGAGCCCAGACCCAAGCAGAAAGGCCTGGGGAGCCCCGAAGCGGTGCCAGATCCAGCCGAAGAGCACGCTCGCAGGAAGCGCACCCATGCCGATTGTGAGATGAAAGTAGCCAAACGCGGTGCCGCGGAGTTCGGGCGGCGCGAGCCTTGCCACAAGCGCACGTTCAGAGGGTTCGACGAGGCCGAAGTAGAGCCCGTAAGCGAGGAAGATCGTCACCAGCCAGCCGCTTGATGTCGCCCGCGCGAACGCGAGATAAGTGAGGGCGTAGATGATCCAGCCTGAGAACAGCGTCCTGCGCGAGCCGATCCGGTCCGTGAG
>JAYVOO010000568.1:0-12748 GCA_043757905.1 Oligoflexia bacterium | reverse complement strand
TCGATCGCGCACTTGGACGATATGCGGATGCTTTTCCGCGGAATCGATCTCGCGAAAGTCTCGACGTCCATGACGATCAACGCGACGGCGAGCATCCTGCTCGCGTTCTACACATTGGTTGCCGAGGAACAAGGCGCGAAGGTCGCTGAGCTTCGCGGCACGGTCCAGAACGACGTGCTCAAGGAGTACGTCGCGCGCGGCAACTATATCTATCCGCCCGAGGGCGCGCTGCGCATCGCGACTGACATGTTCGCCTGGTGCGCCCAGAACGCGCCGAAGTGGAATCCGATCTCCATCTCGGGCTATCACATCCGCGAAGCGGGATCGACCGCCGTGCAGGAGCTCGCGTTCACCTTCGCCAACGCGATCGCTTATACGGACGCAACGCTCAAGCGCGGCCTCACGATCGACCAGTTCGCCGGGCAGCTCAGCTTCTTCTTCAACGTGCACAATGATTTTTTCGAGGAAGTCGCGAAATTCCGGGCGGCGCGCCGGATCTGGGCCCGCATCATGCGCGACCGCTTCGGCGCGAAAGATCCGCGCAGTCTCATGCTGCGTTTTCATTCGCAGACCGCCGGCTCGACGCTCACTGCGCAGCAGCCGCAGAACAACGTGGTGAGAGTCACGCTGCAGGCGCTCGCTTCCGTCTTGGGCGGCACGCAGTCGCTGCACACGAACTCGCTGGACGAGGCGCTCGCGCTGCCGACCGAGAGCTCGGCCCGGCTCGCGCTCCGCACCCAGCAGGTGATCGCCTGCGAGAGCAACGTCACCCAGACTGTCGATCCGCTCGCAGGCTCGTACTTCATCGAGAGCTTGACCGACGAGATCGAGCGTCGAACGTTCGCGTACATCGAGGAGATCGATCGCCGCGGCGGCACCGTCGCCGCGATCGAGGCCGGTTACATCCAGAACGAGATCACCAACTCCGCTTATCTCGATCAGAAGCTGATCGACGAGGGCAAGCTCAAGGTCGTCGGCGTAAACTGCTACAAGGACGAAACCGCGCCGGAAAGTCCGATCGAGATCATGAAGATCTCGGCCGAGCTCGAGAAGGGGGCCGTCGAGCGCATCCGCGCCTACCGCTCCAAGCGAACCGAGGCAGCGACCCAGGCCGCGCTCCGCGCGGTGCAAGACGGCGTAAAGGCCGACGCAAATTTACAGGCGCTGATCGTCGAAGCGGCGAGATCGGGAGCCACGCTGGGTGAGATCTCGGATGCTCTGAGGACTGTTTTTGGGCTGTATCAGGAGTATTCCGGCTTCTGAGTCGCACTGGACAGCGGCAACTTTCACTTCTCTAGCCAAGCCAACAATTCGTCCATGCAGCCCGCGACCCCTTTGTAGGCGCGGCTTTCGGGAGTCATCGAGAGCAGCCCGTCCCGGAGTAACTTGCGCTCGCGCGGATCGCGGCGGATCTCCTCGCCGTCTACGAACGACACGCGGATCGTGAAGAGACTCGCGCTGATCCGGGGCAGGCCCACGAGTACCTGCCGCTCGACTCTCAACAGAAAGGGCGATCCGGCGCGCTCGCGGCTGAAGGAGCGCCCACCCCACGCCACGGGTTCCGCGCCGGGCGGGGGAACGGGGTGGTGGTTGGGCCGGTCGTCGGTCGCAAATCCCCAGACAAAACGGACGTAAGGGCCCTTGTGAATAGTCGCGTCGATGA
Source organism: Oligoflexia bacterium (assembly GCA_043757905.1). Taxonomy (GTDB): domain Bacteria; phylum Bdellovibrionota; class UBA1018; order UBA1018; family UBA1018; genus JAYVOO01. The sequence continues at coordinate 11,085 of JAYVOO010000568.1, read as the reverse complement.
GCGCTTTCGATGCCTGGTTGACCTTCTCGATCCCTGGCACGGGCTTGTGGATATCGATGAAGCTCTTGCCGATCTTATCCTCGGCCGCCCAGTGGCTGGGGCTGCAAAGATGGATCGCGGCCAGCCAGTTGCGCTCGCCTTCGACTCGAGTGACCGCGAGATCTTCCTGTACTTGCGAAGCCAGTGCATCGAAGGCCGACGCATATTGGACACCACTCGAGGAGACCAGCCCCATGGAGGCGTCGAGCTCCAGTCGCTCGAATGTCAGGCCGCATTCGAGCATGTGCGTGCCGTCGGGCCGAGTCGTGAGCTGGAAGTGCTCTGGGTACTCGGCGGTCAGCCGCTCGACGATCAGTGAGCATGTGGCGGCTGAATCGGACGGCGAGAATTCCGACTCGAGGTAGTACTTATTCAGGCGCTCTGCGCGGCAGGCGAGCTTGCTCTCGCGGAAACGCGGGAATTCCGTATCTAGTTGAAATACTTTCTGGTCGGCCTCACCGTTTCCGAGGTCCTGGCCCAGGGTGCGCAAGCCGGGCGCGACCTCGTAGACGCCTTTTTCGATCGGAAAGTAGCGAGGTCGGCGCTTGAGCATGCGGGGCTTACTCTTCGCTCGCGGCGACGCGCGCGACGAGCGCTTGGTTCTGGCCCGTGTTGATCTTCTCGCGCAGATCGGCGATCAGCACGGGCTGATAGGGCAAGAGGCATTCTTTCTTGACGGCCTTGATGCGGTCCGCGGCCTCGCAGACCAGCTCGGAGCGCAGTTGCCCGGACTCAAGCGCCTTCAGCAGCGAAGCGTAGGCGTGGCGGCCGCCGGCCTCTGTACGGTAGAGCAGCATGTCGCAGCCGGCCTCGATCGCCATGCGGGGCGCATCCTCCGCGCCGAAGTGATCGGTGATCGCCTTCATCTCCATGTCGTCGCTGACGACGATCTTCTGGTAGCGGATCTCCTTGCGGAGGATGTCGCGGAGGAAGATGGACGAGAGCGTGGCCGGAAACTTCGGGTCGATCGTCGGATTGACGATATGGGCGGTCATTACGAAGTTACAGCGGCCCTTGAACGCTTTCACGAACGGGCGGAATTCCCGCTCCTTGAGCGTTTCGAGCGGAGTCGAGACTTTCGGTAGCGTGAAGTGGGAGTCCTGCTGGGTGTCGCCATGGCCGGGGAAATGTTTCACGAAGGCCTGGACGCCTGCGATCAAGTGGCCGCGCACGAAAGCGCTGCTCATCTTGGAGACGGTCTCCTCGTCCGCGCCGAAAGAGCGCACGCCGATGACGGGGTTCTTCGGGTTCGTGTTGATGTCCGCGACGGGCGCGAAGTTCAGATTGATCCCGACGGACTTCAGCTCCTTGGCCATCATCTCGGCGATCTCAAAAGCGAGGCGGGGCGAATCGGTCGCGGTGATCGAGGCGGCGTCGGGAATCCGCGTGAAGCCTTTCTTGAAGCGCTGGATGCGTCCGCCCTCATGGTCGATGCCGATCCACAGCGGCAGATCGGCGCGGCACTCCTGGACCTGGTTGATGAGCTCGGCGAGCTGCCCGGGCGAATCGTAATTCTGCGCGAAGAGGATCACGCCGCCAATGCCGGCCTGGGAAATGAACGCGGAAGTGTCGTCCGAGAGCTCGAGTCCTGGGAAGCCGATCAGGAAGAGCTGTCCCAGCTCCTTGCGCGCGCGGCTCAACATGGCTGAGGCCTGACGGTGTGGTCGTTCATAGGCATGAGACTAGCTTCAATCGTTGCCTTCTTGCAGGAATTTCTTGGCCTGCTCCTCGCTTACGCGCTCGATCACCGACTTCTGCGCGGGATTCTCGATGCGGACCGCGGAGCCTTGCGCGTCCACCCACCAGGTGCTTTTCAGGCCGGGATTCGAGACGGTCAGCTTGCGCGTCTTCGTCTTAAGCGCAAAGGCGTCAGGCTTCTCGAGCCGCACCTGGCCGTTCATCGCGCTGAAGCCTGCGTCGATATTGTCCTCGAGAATCGTAAGGTAGCCGATGGATTGACCTTCTTTCAGCTTAGGAAGCTCCATCCCGATCCAGACGGGAAAGAAGATCGAGAAGAACGCGCTCCGAGGCATCGCTTTCTTGAGTGGCGCGGCGTCTTCGGATTTTCCGCGGCGCACCTTCACTGTCAGCATCCCGTCTTTCACGCTGCCATCGATCGTGGTCTCGGTTGAACGGTAGGTCGAGTGAAAGTTAAAGAACTGCTGGCCGAATTGGGGAGGGGGAGTGGCGACCGCTCCCGCTTGCTCCTCGATGATGAAGTCCTGCTCCTTCTTCCAACTCTGATTGAGGAAGAAGAGCTTGCCGTCGCGCTTCTCGAGCCGCTCGTTGTAGTAACCGTAGTGGACGCCCTTGCCGAGGGTGGTCGTGTACCAGTGCTCGGAGACAAGCGTACCTCCCGCGGTGGCGGCGGCGGCAAGGGAGGAAAACGCGAGAGTGAGGAGGAGAGCGAAGATTCTCATGGTCCGATCAGTATAGCAGAGGGATTTTCGGCCGCGAGCCGCCAATTTACGCCAAAATACTGGCGTATTCTGATTAATGCGCTCTTTAACGCAATGAGCTATAATACAGGATGGGGCTTTGTCGGGGTGTCAGAAGAGACGCGCTCATACCTAGTGTCATTCCCGCCGATAAGCTTTCGGAGAGGGTGGGCCTATAAAAGCCCGGAGTCGCATTGAATATGATGAGCACTTGGCAGGAATCATCGGAATTCGTTCTCTACTTCGGCTATGCCTTCGTTGGCTTTGCCGTCTTCCTTGTCGCGCGCATGCTCATGCAGGAAGAGGAGCGGAGCGCAGCTCAGGAAAACCTCGAGGAGGCGCGCGGGCGCCGCTCTTCGAATCCTCTGGTTCGCATCACGAAACCCTTCTTCAGCCAGTACATTCTTCCAAAAGTCCGCGGCAAGCCCACCTGGGAACCCAAGCGCAAGCTACTCAAGCGCAAGATTGTCGCCGCCGGCCTAAAAGACGAGATGACTCCCGACGAGTTCATCTCCTTCAAGCTATTTATGATCTTATTCTTCCCGCTCGTCGGCACCTTCCTGAAGGCCGGCGATTTCCTGGATCTCGAGTGGTATTACATCGTCGGCTCCGCGATCGCCGGCTGGTTCTACCCGGACCTCTGGCTCAAGCTCCGCATCGAGGAGCGCCAGAAGAAGATCCTGAAAGCGATGCCGTTCATCGTCGACCTGCTCGCGCTCTCGACCGAGGCCGGCCTGGATTTCATCGGCGCGATCGGCAAGGTCGTCGAGAAGGCGAGTCCGAGCCCGTTGGTCGAAGAGTTCGGTCAGCTTTTGCGCGAAATCAAGGTCGGTTCGTCGAGACAGGCGGCTCTGCGCGAGATGGCTTTGCGAATCAATCTCTCGCCGGTCAACTCCTTCGTGGCCATCCTGATCTCAGCTGACCAGATGGGCGCTTCGATCGGCAAGATCCTCCGGCAGCAGTCCGAGCAGATCCGGAGCGAGCGCATCGTGCGCGCCGAAAAGGCCGGCGCGGCCGCGGCGCAAAAAGTCATGATCCCGCTGGTCCTTCTCATCCTGCCGGCAGTCATGCTCCTGGTGTTTGGGCCGTTCATCCTGGGTTTCATCTACGGCGAGGACTCAACCTCAGGGTTTTAAACAAATGGCAAATAAATGCGTCAAATCAGTCAAATCTCAAGTCGTGATCGCCGATAGGTGTGTTGTGGCGGAGTCCTTTTTCGAGCGGTTCCGCGGCTTGATCGGCCGGGATCGGCTTGCGGATGGGGAAGCGATGTTTTTCCCGCGCTGCAACGACATCCACATGTGGTTCATGAGCATCCCGATCGACGTCGTGTTCTTGACGAAGGTCAACGAAGGAGAAACCAGTTCTGCGAACGCCAACCCGCGGGGCGCTGGCACGCCAGTCTATTATCAAGTCGCTTCCATCCGGAGAAATCTCCGGCCGTGGAAGCCTTTGCCCGTTCGCGACGGCCGGGCCTCAGAAACCCTGGAGTTGCCGCTGGGCACGGTGGATCGCTGCGCGATCGGAGTGGGGGACCAGCTATGTATAAGCTGATGGTCGTATCGGGGCCGAACCGCGGCACGAGCTTCAATATCCAGCAGGGCGAGAACACCGTGGGCCGGCAGCCCGGAAACTCGGTCACGCTCTCGTCTGCGCGCGTCTCCAAGCGGCATTGCGTACTGGTCGTTAACAACGGCGAGATCGTCGTCAAAGACGAGGGCAGCGCCAACGGCACGTTCATCAATGGAGTGCTCACCAAATCCCGGAAGATCGCGCCGGGCGACCGCATCAGCGTCGGCGAGTTCGTGCTTCAGCTCGTGGAGCCGGTCTCACGCCAGCTCGCGCCCCAGGTCGGAGGCAACCGTCGCGGCGCCAACGTGCTCGCGTTTCCTGAGAAGACCGGCGCGCAGCTACCTGGCGTGGGCTCTATGAACAGCAACACTGAGTCGCAGGGCCCGCCCGCGCCAACGGATCTCAAGGAGAAGGCCCTCGCGGCCTTCGACGCGAAGATCATGCCCTATTTTTACAATTTGAACCTCACGCACCAGTGGCGCAACCTCATGCTGGTACTCGTCGCCGCGCTCGCGCTCGGCTGCGTGCTCGTTTCGATCTACCCGCTGCTGAACTCCACGCGCGAGATGGTTGTCAAAGAGGCCGCGCGCCGGGCCACTTTCATGGCGCGCCAGATTGTCGAGTCGAACTCGGCCGCGATCGCAGCGGGCGCCGAGACCAAGACGGATCTCGGGATCGTCGAACGCGCGGATGGCGTGCGCATTGCCGTATTGGTCAACCTCGACAACCGGATTCTCGCGCCTTCCTCCCGCTTCAACCAGTACCTGACCTCGGGCCCAGAAGCGGTCTTCGCGACCAAGGCCCGGGACCAGTTTCGGCGCGACCGAGAGACCGGGTTTGTGTCGGAGGTGGATTCCACCACAGTGGCTGCGATCGAGCCGCTCAAGGTGCTGAACCCTTCGATCGGCAAGAACGAAGTGCGGGCGATGGCCGTCGTTTCGATCGATACCTCGATCGCGACTCCGGATTTTGGCGATATCTGCGTCGCTTACTCGCAGTCCTTCATCCTTTCCGGAATCTTCGCGGCCTTGATCCTTCTCATCATCTACCGCCTCACGCTCCGGCCCATGCAGGTGCTCAATGAGGATATGGACAAGGTGCTCAAGGGCGATCTCCCGCAAGTCACGCACGAGTACCGTTTCGAGGAACTGAACGCGCTCTGGGACCTGATCAACTCAGCACTCCAGCGCGTGAGTCGCGCTGCGAGCAGCGGGGCCAACGGCTTCGACTCGGGCTCCGGCCCCGCGGGACCAAGCGCCAGCGATTTCGAGGGTCCGCTCAAGATGTTCGGAAACCTCGGCAAATTCGGAATGGTGATCTTCGACCAGGACAGGAAGATCATCTACCTTAATAGCCTCTTCGAGGAGATCAGCGGGATCCGCGCGGATGGCGCCTTCGGCAACGATCTGGGATCGCTGGCTCGGGATCAGTCGATGGGCGTCTTCATTGAAGATCTTTTCGGGCGCGTGACTGTCGGAAGCGAAGGCGTGAACGAGGAATACGATTTCAGCGGGATCAGCCATCGTGTGCTGGTGGCCGCGTTCGGGGTGACCGGCGGGACCGCCACCTGCTACGTGCTGATCACGGTCAGGACGGAAGTATGAGGATGAGATGGGCAATGCGTTGAGATTCAAATCAACGAACGTCCCCCGGCAGCAGGGCGAGATGGCCCGGCTGAAGGTCGTGCAAGGGCCCGACTTTGGGGCGATGTATGTCCTTTGCGGCGCGCGCGCGACGATCGGCCGCGGCGAGGAGAACGACGTTGTGATCTCCGACCTGCGCGCCTCGCGCAAACACGCGGAGTTCTGGTTCCAGGACGGCGCCTGGAAGGTCCGCGACCTGGAGAGCGCCAACGGAATCCTCTTCAACGGCGGCCCGACCAAGGCTTCGCCCCTGAAGACCGCCGACACGGTGACAGTTGGCGAGACTACTCTCGAATTCGTGGCATCGCCCGATGCCGGGACGGGCATGCTGACCGCGCCCGGCCGCGCTCCGAACGAGCTGCAGAATATCCGCACCTCCAATACCCAGCTCGGTGTCGCCTACAAGGACCGCATCAGCGCGGTGAGGCAGCCCAGCGCGGCGCCCGCCGCCCGCATGGCGGCCAAAGCGGGCGCCCGCAAATTGAATCCTGCGGTCCTTCTGATCGCGGTCGTCGGCGTGGGAGCTCTCTTCCTATTCGACGACGACGGCAAGCCCAAGAAGCCCGTGAAAAAACCGGGCACCGAGGAAGCGGTCCGCGAGCTTGCGACTTACCTGCCGGACCCGCAGGCCATGGCGACGATGAACCGCGCGGCCGACGCGTTCTACCGAGCTGGCTTCCGCGAGTACCGCAACGGGAACTACCTGAGAGCCAAGCTCCAGTTCGAGAACGCGCTGCAGGTGCTGCCTTCCCATCCGCTAGCTGGAATCTATCTCAAGAACTGCGAGCTCGCGGTCGACGGAACGGTGAAGAAGCACCTGGAAATGGGCAAGAAGGAGTTCGACGCCGGAAAACTCAAGAGCGCGCGCTCGCATTTCGAGGCCATCCAACGCCTGCTCTTTCGTAACCAGAGCGCCGCCGCCTATGTCGAGGCGGGCGAGCAGATCGAGAAGATTGCCAAAGACGTAAAAGAAGGGGGAGGTTGAGCCGTATGGGAGCCGCTCCGATCCTCACCATCCTGAAAGACGGCCAAGAAGTCCGGTCCTGCCGGCTCGAAGGCGAGTCCGTACTCGGCCGGTCCGAAGGCTGCGTGATCCGGCTCGATGACCGTGCGGTCTCCCGCCAGCACGCGATCTTCCGCCCCTTGGGCGACTCCGTTCAGGTTGAGAAACAGAGTGAGTTCGCGCCGCTCTCGGTGAATGGCGCCGAATGCACTTCCGCGATTCTAAAGGAAGGCGACATCGTCTCAATCGGGCCCTATCTCCTTCGTCTCTCGATGCAGGGCACTGGCCCCGAGCTCTTCGCTGCCCCGGATCTTCCTCCCCCGCCGACGCCAGTTTCCGCGTCTGCTCCGGTCGCGGTCACCGCCTCACCTGCGGATACCGGTCCGCCTCCCGAGGACAATCCTCTCTTCTCCATGGGCTCGCAAGCAGCGCCCGGAACCAATTCGCCCTCCGAGCTCGAGTTCGCACCGGCCGACCTGGCCGAAGCGACCCGCTCCTCGGTCAACCTCGGCGGCACGAACGCGGTCATGCCGGCTGAGTTCCCGGCGTCGGACGGGTTTACGGGACCAATCGACGGGGACGGCCAGACCAAGCTCACCTCCAGCGCCGATGTGGCCGCCGTTTTGGTCTTCGACGAAGGCGCGGCCAATGTTCGCCGCTTCGAAATCGATAAAGCGGAGATCTCCATCGGCCGGGGAAAGGCCTGCGACATCGTTCTGAACGACAAGAAGTCTTCGCGCAAAAACGCCGTGATCGTGCGCGCGGGCAACTCCTTCACGATCCGCGACCTTGGCTCCTCCAACGGCACCTATGTCAACGGCGAGCGAGTTCAGGAGCGTCAGCTCGCGGGCGATGACCTGGTTCAGGTCGGCGACGTGCAATTTCAGTTCAAGGCTAAGAGCAAGGCTTACGAAGCTGAAGAGCCCAACTTTCCAGTGGCGATCAACGACGAAGTCGTCGTCGAGGCGCAGCCTGAGAGCTTCGAACAGTCCCTGCCCATTGGGATGACCGCGGGCATGGGCGATGGGAGCACGCGCACGGGCATTGCGAGCGCCGGCACGCGCTCTAATCTCTCGATCCCAAGCGTCGCCGGGATCGCGGGTATCGGGGCCAGCGCGCAGAAAAACGCTAGCCTTGTCGAGAAATTCAAGTCACTACCACCGACTCGCCGGGCGATCATGGGCGCTTGCCTGCTCGCGCTCGCTTACTTCTTGATCCTCGACGAGGACGAGCCGATGAAGGCGCCGCTGAAGAAGGGCACGGCCCAAATCAAGAAGGACGGGAAAGCCGGAGAGGGCAAGGCCGGCGTCGCCTTCGAGGCGCTGAGCCCTGAGAACCAGAAGTTCGTAGAGCGCCAGCACGCGCTGGCCTTCGACTATTTCAAGAACAAGGAATACGACAAGTGCCTTTTTGAGCTGAACAAGATCTTCGCCCTAGTGCCCGACTACAAGAACTCGCGCGAAATTGAACGTTATGCAAAAGAAGGAAAGCGCAAGCTTGACGCGATCGAAGAAGAGAAGCGCAAGCGCGAGGAAGAGGCGAGGCTGAAAGCTCAGATCGTCCAGCTCGTCGACCAGACGCGCGAGTTCATGAGTAAACGCGACTACGACTCGGCCCGTGAGCTCTTCTCGCAGATCCTAGCCGTCGATCCCGAGAACAAACTGGTCGAGGACTGGCGCCGCGAGATCCAAGAGCACGAGGACTCGATCCGCATCGACGGCGAGAAGAAGCGCGTCCAGGCCGAAGTGAACAAGAAGGGCTGGGAGATCTACCGCGAGGCCGGCGCACTCGCGAAGTCGAGTCGCTTCCAGAGTGCGATTCGCCGCTACCGCGACGTGCTCGCGCTGAACGCCCTCGACCAGAAGCTCAACCGCGCGGCCAAGGCCGGCATCGCCAACTCCTTCAACCAGATCGAGACCCAGCGCGAGCCCTCGCTCGCCCAAGGGCGCGAGGCCGAGGCCTCTGGGGAATTCACGCGTGCGTACCTCTATTTCAAGAAGGCCACCATCATCGATCCGTCCCATCCGGAAGGTTACAAGGGCATGACCCGTGTCCGTGCTGTCCTGCATGATCGCGCCAAGGTGGTCTACACCGAAGCCGTGCTAGCCGAGAGCTTTAGCGACTTCGCGCTCGCCCGGAAGCGTTTCAAGGAGTGCCTGGAGATCGCGCCCGAGGACGACATCTACTTCGACCGCGCCAAGCACAAGCTCGCGCGCTTCTTCAAGGACGGCGAGGCCGCCGCCGGGGCGCCCGGCGCCGCGGGCACCGATGGAGCGCCCCTGAAATGACGACTCAAAGACTTCGCATCCAGTCCCACGTCACGCACTCCGCCCAAGGCGGCCGGCCCGCGCAGGAGGATTTCATGCTCGCCCGCGCCGAGCACGGCATCGTCATGGTGGCGGACGGGTTCGGTGGGCCGCAAGCCGGAACGCTCGCCGCGCGGGCCGCTTGCGATTCCGTCGCGGGCTTTCTCGTGAAGGAGGCGGGGGACGAGGACGCGACCCTGCCATTCGTCATCCGCTCGCATTTCTCGCTCGCTGGCAACGTGCTCTTCAACGCGCTCGTGCACGCCAATCGCCGTGTGCTCAAGGAGAACCGCTCGCGTAACGTCCATGAGAAAGGCGGCGCTTCTCTCGTCGCGGGTTTCATCGACGGAAACCTCCTCTCGCTCGCCAACGTCGGGAGCTGCGGCGCCTGGCTCGTCCGCGACGGTCGGCTCGCCTCGCTCGTCACGCCGAGAAGCTATGCGCGTCTCCTCGACCCGATGTCGCGCAAGGTGCCTCCTGGTCATGATGCGCCTTTGACCTCACTCGGGACCTCAGACGACGTCGAGCCCGAGATCTTCGAGTACCGCCTGCGGAAAGGGGATTGGCTCATCCTCCATACCGACGGCTTCCCGGCAGATCTTCTGGAGGAGTTCCCTAAGATTCAACAAAAGAAGTTGAATTCTGAGCAGGCAGCCGCCGAGGCCAAGACTCTGATTGAATACGCCCCAGCCACTGATGATAACGCCTCGATTTCAATAAGTATTTTTTAAAGACTCAATATTTGACTTAATCGCTCCGATATCCAATAATACTAATATGACTCAAGAGCTGGAGGGGGTTTCAGCTGGAGAGTCAATTTTCCCAGCCTGCTGACCGAAAAGTAAGCAGGAGGGGGAACTGAGGGTTCTTATGAAAAAGATTCAACCAGCTTTAAAACTTCTGAAGTGTTTCCTGAAGGACGACCGGGGCCAGTCCACGACCGAGTACATCTTGATTCTTTCGGTGGTCGTGATGGTCGCGCTCAAGTTCAAGGGACAATTCAGCAAGACGATGGGTAATATGATGAATAACCTCGACGGCAAGCTCAACGGAGCCTTGAACGACGACGGTACGCCATAAGCCGCATTCGTCAGTTTCGAAGAGCGAATCAATCTTTTTTCTGAGTCTGAAGCGCTTATGGGGATCAAGCGGTTTTTCAGGACTTTTTTTCATTTTGGCCGGCTGGGACTCTCGCGCTTGCGCGACGACGACTCTGGCCAGGGGACGGTCGAGTATATCCTCATCCTGTCCGTGAGTCTGATCGGCGCGATCACCTTCGCGCGCACCATGATCGGCACGCTCGACAAGGGAATCCTGCAATTCGGCGGGGTGCTCGAACAGGATCTCAAGACGGGGAGGGCGACTCTCGATGTCTGGCAAAACTGAGCTGATGCTCTGGTTCGTCACCGCTCTCTGCGCGGCCTCTGCGCTCACCGACTTGATCTGGGGACGGATCTTCAACTGGCTCACTTTGCCCGCGTTCCTGCTGGGCGTCGGCGCTTCGGCGTGGTGGGGCGGTTGGACCGGCGCCGGGCAGGCAGCGGCCGGCGCGGGCATCGCGCTCGCGCTCTACGGTTGGATGTTCTGGCTGGGTCTCATGGGCGGCGGCGACATCAAGCTGATGATGGCGCTTGGGGCGTGGGGCGGACCGAAGTACGCGGTTCAAGTCGCGGCGCTCTCGCTGATCCTCGGCGGCGTCATGGCGCTCATGCATCTCGCGGCCAAAGGGCGGGTCCGGGACTTCGCGCGCAGGCTTTACGTTTTCTTGCTCTCGGTCTTCATCAAGGAGCTCGAGATCCAGGCGCCCGAGCTGGACCGCAAGCTCACGATGCCCTTCGGCATCCCGATCGCCGTGGCCGGGATCTGGCTGTTGCATATGGACCCGTTCGAGAGGTTCCTATGAGTAGGATTTTGAACTTCAAAAAAGGGGTCGCTTCCAACGAGTCAGGCCAGGCCATGACGGAATACATCCTGCTACTCTTCACGATCGTCAGCGCCTACCTGCTGGTCGCCGCCTTCATCACGCGCTTCAAGCTTTCGGACAAGATTCTCTCGCCCGCGAAGACGAAGTCCGTCTTCACGGG
>JAYVOO010000567.1:0-3414 GCA_043757905.1 Oligoflexia bacterium | reverse complement strand
TTCACCTCGAGGACCGAGCTGGCTTGACCAGAAGTTCCGTCGCTGGTTGCCCAGGCAGCTCCATTCCAGTATTTCCAGGGCCCGGTTTGGCTCAAACTCAGGTTATAAACGACCCCAGAACCGCAGCCGTTCGCCCCTAAGACCTCCGAATAAGTAGTCAACTCGGTGAAGTCCACTCCGGTCTGACTGGTGACCGCCGGGCTGGAGGGATCGTAGTGGCTCGGATCGACGCTGGTGCTTTTCAGCTCTGGACCAAGTGCGGCATCCACTGAATCGCTCTCGAGAATCGCCCGGTATTGAAAATACCGGTTGTTCGTGAGGTGCCCGCTGAGATCTGAGAATGCGATCGACGGCGTTGTGAGTAGGACATCCCCACCGCCCGCCGCTACTGTGTTGTTATTCAGCTCGGAAAAGTAGGTCCGAGAGGTCCCATCGGGACCTAACCAACTTTCGAATGCACAAACCGGATCGCTACAGCTTCGCACCTGGAACTTGAGGCGGGACGCACCTCGCTGATAAAGCTGCCGGATCTCGTTTGATTGCAGAGCGCGAGCCCAGATTCCCGCCTCGTCCAGATCACCGATGAAGTACTCCGTATTGACCCCGCCCGCGCGCCCGAGAGCGAGCAAGTCCGCGGTACTCGCATCCAGTACCGTGCAACTGGAAATATCCACGTAGGTTCCCATCACCGACCCGCAAGTTCCCGGATAGATGGCCACAGGCTGAACGACACCGTCGACGAAGACCGATGCCCGGCCCGCGCCTCGATCGAACACGACTGTCGCCAGGTGCCACTGGGCATCATTGAAATTCGTACCAGTCGACGCAAAGAACAGCGAACTTGATGTCCCTTGCCCGCCGATCCCACCGCCGACGGAACCTGACAAGCCGTCGCCCCCAATGCCGGTTGCCAAGAGAAAGCCCGAATTCCAACCTAAATGGCCCTTGCTGATGAGCCTTTGGAAAGTTCCAGTGGAGGAGGACCGAAACCAGGCGGAAAGGCTGAAACTGCTTGCACCCAGCCTGAGCGCGGGACTATCTCCAACCGAAATGGCGTCTGGCGCCCCATGAAATGAAGCGGCTCCCCCCAGCTGTCCGGAAACGTTGAACGTGACCCCGCCAATCGCTTCGCCAGAATTTCCGCTTCCAGAAGCGTCGCGGAAGTCGTTGCCGACTCCGGTGCTCGCGGCAGTCTCATTCAAGTGCCAAAGCCCAACGATGCCCGTCATCAATCCACCAAGCAGCGATGAGTACTGGCCGGACGTTTCGTTCCGGACACCCGAATCCGTGACATCTGGCAGTTCCTTCAGGAAGGGAAGCGTGGGTCGCCACGAAAGCTTTGTCCAGGGAACGACACTGCCTGCGTCCATGACTCGTGACTCGAGAACACCGGCGTACCTCGCCGACTGACGGCTGTAGATCAAAGCGATCTCTTGCGGCGTGAGGACGGCGTTCCAGAGCGCGGCCTCATCCAGGCTTCCCTGGAAAAAACCGAGGCCGACCCCACAAATGGCTGCCACACAACCGCCATAGCCCAGCTGCAAGTAGATCGCCGAAGTGAAATCAGATTCATCTTTCGCTCCAGACGCGACTAGGCTTCCATCTATATAGATCTTAGTTCCAACGCCGCTTTGCACCGTCACGACGGCCTGATGCCAGACACCGTTGGCGAAATTTCTCCCGCTTGAGGAGATCACGCTCACGTTGAAAGTGTAAAAACTGACGTTGCCGGAATTGAGAAACAGAACTCGGTCATAAGATCCAATGGAATTAACCGTATTTCTGGCGGAAAAGATCGCAGTCGTCGCGGTGGTCGACTTGAACCAGGTACTCAGGGAATAATTCGTGGTCGGTGGGCTGATATCCACCTCGAGAGCGTCGTCAACGCCATCGAATGCGATGCCTTGGCGTAGCTTGCCTGAGACATAATTCATTCCTAGCCCATTCGCGTTGAGCGCCGTCGCGCTCGTGCCGACGCTTGCGCTCACTACCGAGCCCCCGCCGACCGCACCCGTGCCGTTCAACCTCCAATAGTGAGCCAGACTTCCCCACTGCGGAGTCCAGCTTGAACTAAGCTCCGCGCAGTTCGTGGCGGTGCCATCACAGGCACCGCCGCTCCCGAGCTTGAGGCCGCTCGAGCCATCAGAAAGAGTTCCGAAGATTACGCCCAACGGATTGGCACCGCTGGCCGACGAAAACTTGGCTTGGCCGGAATCGATCTGATCCTTCGACTTCAGGCGGGCCGCGCTTCCCGTAATTTCCAGGTTGGTTGAATCGGAAAGAAGATACGAATCGAGCCCCAGATTCTGGATCAGCTGGATATAAAAGAAACTTGCTCGCGGCGTAACCTCCGAGCTCCTCGTCGAATTGCTGGCCTTGAGAATAGTTGGGCGACAGGATACGAGTGAAGCCCCTGCGGTACCGATCGAAATCAGTATCAGTAGTCGCCAGGCAGTGGGCAAAAGTGCCGGTCGGCCACTTCGACCTGAGGATCTAACGTACGGAAACTCCACAAAGACTATTATAACCTGCGTGATCCGTGCGCAAAAGATGTCGGCTGGGACACATACCTGAGCTTTGTGGAGGGTGTTAGGCTTCTAACGGCTGTCAAAACTATATGCTTTGAATCTTTACGGGAACTAGCCAAACCCAAGCATTCCGATGACTTCGGACCTTGCACTTCAGGCCCGGCAATTGCGATCCCCTACCTTCATATGAAAACTTTTCTTGGAACGCTGCTGGCGTCCTCCCTCTTTGCGTGCTCCCTGAATCCTCACCACCTGGCGCACGATTCAACCAGCGCCAAGCGGAACTTGGCGCAGGAGCAGCTTGAATTTTACGAGCACTCGCGGCTCTCCGGGATGAAGCCCTCCAAGAGCTGGAAGGATTACAGAGCCGAGCAAGGAATCTCCGTCACCGCGCGGGACGCGAACGGCAAGGCGACCCAAGGCATTCTTCGCGTTCTTTCCGACAATCCGGATAACAAGATCTCTGTTGTCGCCTACGGCATGGGCCCAAATGGCGGCGACGCGGTCTCGGAGCTCACTCCAGACGCGAAAGAGACCCAGTATTTCAAGGCCGAGATCGCGATTCGCCACAAGATGGAGTACCGGATTCGCGTGAACGGCCAGGATCTCATTGATCCCGCGGCGCTTCTCTTCTCATCGGCCGGTTATGAGTCCAAATTCAACCTGCAGCCCAACGTGAACTATCTGAACTCCGTCTTCTGGGACCTCGATCGCTCGAAACTGTCCGATGGATCGAAGTATGACCGCCAGGCCGGCATCCCCGACCTCACCCGAAAGGCCGTGATCATCGCAGAGAGTGAAGTTTACGAGCTTGTCCGCAAATGGAACGGCGGCCCTCAGTACAAGCAAGACACTTACAAGTTCATCGCGGAATCCGGCGTGATCG
>JAYVOO010000566.1:0-3418 GCA_043757905.1 Oligoflexia bacterium | reverse complement strand
GCGCGAAGCCCGCGCTCTGGATGAACAGGATCACCCCGATCACCAAAGCGCCCACGATCGTGCTGAAGATCAGGAACGGGTTTTTTCGCGTAAGCTCTGCACCCGGGCTCTCACGTCCCTGTATTCCGAATCCAACTGGCCGACCTGCCCGTACCAGAGCGCCGCCTGGTCGGGCTGTTTGAGCTCCTCGCACGCCCGACCCATCAGGTAGAGCAGCTCGAGCTTCTTTGCGTGGGACACCTCCATGTCCCTGAGCAGAGGCTCGATATTTAACGTGGCTTGGAAAGCATGGCCGCCTTCGATCTGCGCGCGCGCGAGCAGGCCCGTTCCGGCGATCAAGCTGTCTTCCGACCCCGGGCCGCCCGGACCAACTAGGATCGCCTTGCAGGCGAATTCGAACTGGCGGATGGCGAGCTCGACGAAGCCCATTTCGAAGAAGGCGACGCCCAGGTCGATACGGTCCTGCGCTCCAATGCCGGGCACGGAGGCCGGCGATTCGGCCTCGAATTCGCGGAAAAGCGAGAGCGGCGGCGGCTCGGCAGCCTGCCGTGCAAGCCCGAGCCCAAGCTCCCGGTCGAGCGCATCGAGCACGACGTCGGGATCGTCGCTCGTAACGGGCGCGGAATCCTGCCCACGGCGCGCGTTCGGGCGGCGAATTGGGCGCGTGTGCCCGCTGCTCGCGAACATCTGCTTGAGCTCGCGCTCGTGAATTTCCTCGAGCAGCTTGCGTGAAGGCGCATGGCGCTCGTCGACGAGCAGGATGCGGCGGAGCACCCGCTTCGCCTCCTCAAGCATTCCTTCCCGCAGAAGGATCGCGGCGCTTTGATACTGTCCACTCACTTCCGAAAGCTCCAGTGGACGCGAGTGCCGGTTCTCGAGCGACTGAGGACCGGGCTCGGTCATGTCGAGCGCGAGATCAATCATGCGTGTTTTCGCGGCGAGCAGATCGTCGCCCAGATCCACCTTCGTGGATGACTGGGTTAACGTGATTTCAACGCGCTCGGAGTCCTTGGATGGGTCTTTAGGTTGGTTTGCCACAACCCATTAATTTTACTCGTATTTGGGTAGGAACTCTTCCAGAAAATGCGTGTCATAATCGGCATCACGGAACTTTTTGCTGGCAAGGATTTTCTTGTGGAAGGCGATGTTCGTCTTGATGCCTTCGACGACGAACTCGTCAAGCGCCTGACGCATTTTCGCGATTGCATCGAGCCGATTCGGCGCATGGACGATCAACTTGGCGATCATGGAGTCGTAGAACGGCACGACCTTGTACTGATCGTAAACGAACGAGTCGATTCGCACGCCGAAACCACCGGGGACGTGGAGCGCGGTGATCTTCCCGGGCGAAGGAGTGAAACGATCTGGATCCTCGGCGTTGATGCGGCACTCGATCGCGTGCGTCCGAATCTTGACGTCTTCCTGCTTGATCTTGAGCTTATGGCCCGCGGCCGCACGGATCTGCTCTTTGATCAGGTCAAAGCCGGTGACCATCTCGGTGACCGGATGCTCGACCTGGATCCGAGTGTTCATCTCCATGAAGTAGAAGTTCTTGTCTGTGTTATCGACCAGGAACTCGACCGTGCCGACGTTCTCATAGCTGACGGCCTCGCAGAGCTTGAGGGCGGCCGCGCTCATCTTGTCGCGAAGCACGGGATCGAGGATCGGGCTCGGCGACTCCTCGAGAAGTTTCTGGTGGCGGCGCTGAATCGTGCAGTCGCGCTCGCCGAGCGAGATGCGGTTGCCGTGCTGGTCGCAGAGCACCTGGATCTCGACGTGTCTCGGGTGCTCGCAGTACTTCTCGACGTACATCGAGGAGTTGCCGAACGCGGCGCCGGCCTCCGAGCTCACGCGGTCGAACGAGCTCTTGAGCTGCTGGGCCGAAAAGACGACATAGATGCCGCGCCCGCCACCGCCCGCTGCGGCTTTCAAAATAACAGGATAGCCGATCTTGTCGGCTTCCGAGAGCGCCTCTTCCACGCCCGCGACCGCGCCCGTCGTGCCGGGCAGCAGTGGCACTCCCGCCTCCTTCGCGATCGCGCGCGCGCGAGTCTTCTCGCCCATCGCGACGATGTTGGCGGTAGTGGGACCGATGAACGTGATGCCGCATTCCTTGCACAGGCGCGCGAACTCGGGATTCTCGCTTAAAAAGCCGTAACCGGGATGGATCGCGTCGGAATCAGTGATGTCGGCCGCGGTCAGGAGCGCGGCGATGTTCAAGTAACTCAGCTTCGATTGCGGCGGTCCGATACAGACGGCTTCGTCGGCGAGCTTGACGTGCAGCGAATGCTCGTCAGCGGTCGAGTAGACCGCGACCGTCGAGATTCCGAGCTCGCGGCAGGCGCGAATCACGCGCAGCGCGATCTCACCGCGGTTCGCGATCAGGACTTTGCGGAAGAGCGGCTGCGCACTGGTCAAGCTCATTGGACTGCCAACTCCCTCAGGCCGGCTCGATCAGGAAGAGCGCCTCGCCGAATTCGACGGGCTGCCCGTTCTCGACCAAGCAGGATACCACGCGACCCGCGAACTCGGCCTCGATCTCGTTCATCAGCTTCATCGCCTCGATGATGCAAAGGACGTCGCCTCGCTTGACCAACTGGCCGTCGCGCACATAAGGATCCGAATCCGGTTTGGCCGAGCGGTAGAACGTCCCGACGAACGGCGAAACCACTTGCTTGCCCTTGGAAACGGCTTCCGCAGGAGCGGGCACCAAAGGGGTCGAAGCAGAAGCCTGCGCTGCTGAGGAATGGGAATGAGCGGAAGTCGGAGCGGCAGCATAAGTCACGGTACTCGGCTGGGCCGACGCAGCGAATGCCGCAGCCGACTTCAAGCGGATCTTCTCGCCGCCCTTTTCCCATTCGAGCTCCGCCAGGTCATGGCGGCTCATGAGCTCGGCGATTCGCTCGAGGCGCTCGATGTCCGAAGAAGGCGTTTCCTTGCTGTTTTTAGCCGATTTCTTGGCCTTGGCGCTCACGTTACTTGTTTGCTTTCTCAGAATAAGAGCGGTCGCGGGTGTCGACTTTGATCGAATCGCCTTCCTTAATATGGAACGGGACATTGATCACAGCGCCGCTCTCGAGCGTTGCGGGCTTCGTGCCGCCCACCGTATCGCCCTTGAAGGAGCCCGTGGTCTCGGTCACTTTGAGCACGACGAAGGTCGGAAGCTCGATGCCGATCGGGTTGTCATTGAAGTACATGACTTTGATGACGAGATTTTCCATCAGGAAGTCTTTGCCATCGCCCAGCTGTTCGCTGGTCAGGACCACCTGCTCGTAAGACTCGTTGTTCATGAAGTGGAAGCCTTCGGCGTCGCGGAAAAGGTACTGCATTTCCTTTTCTTCAGTGTTCGCGCTCTCAAGCTTGTCACCGGAAGTGATCGTGCGTTCCAGGATGTTCTGGTTCAGCATGTTCTTCATCT
>JAYVOO010000565.1:0-3421 GCA_043757905.1 Oligoflexia bacterium | reverse complement strand
CTCGGGGTTAGTGAATGCAGGTGCCGTTCCAGTAATGGTAGCCGTAAGGGCAGCTGTAGCCGCCGTTGTTGTAGCCGCCGTTGTTGTAGCCGCCGTTGTTGTAGCCACCGTTGTTGTAGCCGCCGTTGTTGTAGCCACCGTTGTTGTAGCCACCGTTGTTATTGCCTCCGCCGTAGTACTGGTTGTTGGAACCGGCGACGCATTGGCCGTTATAATCACCGTAACCGGCAGGGCAGTTGTTCTGCGCGAGACATCCGTAGGTGGTAGAGACGAATCCCGCCTGGCAGGAGCCTTGGGCGCCGTAAACTCCGTTGGTCGGGGTGCACTGGTTCGAGTTCGATTCCTGGTTGTAACCGGTCGGGCAACTTGCCTCGCGGCTGCCGCAGCCGAAGCCGAAGGCGGTGATCCAACCCAGAGTAATCAGCATCAAGCTTTTGCGCGTAATATGTTTCACGGGTCAGTTATACCTCAAGTGACACACTGTGTCATTATTATATGATCCTTATAAAATGCTTATGATTTCGAAGCTTTAAAGTCACAGTGGGGTTTGGAGGCTTTCGCGGCCTGGATTTCATGCGCAGATTCATGCGCTTCCGATAGGTCAGGCTTGCGGAGACGGTGAGTCCCGCATTAAAGAGGAAGGACTCATGATCAACTCCAACGACGACGATTTCATTGAAGAAGACGAAAAATCAGCCGCGCAGAGCGCTTCCGAGTTCGCTCGCATGTTCGAGGAAAGCACGAAGAAGTCAGCCAAGAAGCTTTCCGTCGGCGACAAGCTCGACGGCGAGATTCTAGTAATCGGCAAGGAAGACGTCTTCGTCGCTACCGGTACGCAGAACGACGGCACACTTTCCCGCCGCGAGATCCAGGATGCCGAAGGCAACCTGACCCACAAGGTGGGCGATCGGATCAAAGTCTTCGTCACTCTCGTGCGCGGCACGGACATCCAGCTCTCCACCAACAAGACTTCTAAGAACCTGGCCGACGACCTCGAAGACGCATTCGATAGGATGCTCGCGGTGGAAGGCAAGGTCGCGGAGATCTGCAAGGGCGGCGTGCGCGTGCTCGTCAAGGGTAAGCTCGCTTTCTGCCCGATTTCTCAGCTCGATACCGCACGGGTGGAAACGGGCGAGGAATACATCGGCAAGAAACTCGAGTTCCGTATCACCCAGTACAGCGAGGGTGGCCGCAACATCGTCGTTTCCCGCCGCAAACTTCTCGAAGAGCAGCGCGAAGAAGGCATGGGGAATTTTCTGACTGAGCATCGCGCAGGCGAGATCGTGCAGGGTAAGGTCGCCCGGCTCGAAAAGTTCGGTGCGTTCATCGAGCTTGCGCCCGGCATCGACGGCATGGCTCATATTTCCGAGCTCGCCTGGTCGCGCGTCGCCGATCCGGCTGAGGTCCTGACCGTGGGAAGCCAGGTTCAGGTCAAGATCCTCAAAATCGAAACCGATGAGCGCGGACGCCCCCGCATCGGCCTCTCCATCAAGCAGGCGGGAGTTCAGCCTTGGGATACGCTCTCGCAGAACGAAGGCGTGAAAGAAGGCCAGGTCGTAACCGGCAAGGTCACCAAATGCATGAAGTTTGGCGCGTTCGTCGAGATCGCGCCCGGCATCGAAGGCCTCGTGCCCCTGGGCGAGATGAGCTACACGAAGCGCGTGATGACCTCGGATGAGCTTTTCAAAGAAGGCGACAAGATCGAGGTGATGATCAAGGAGATCAATCCCGAGACCCAGAAGATCTTGCTCTCGTTCAAAGACGCGGGCGCAGGCGACCCTTGGACTTCCGCGGTGATGACCTTTCCGGTCGGCCGCATCCTTTCGGGCAAGATCGAACGCAAGGAGGCCTACGGACTCTTCGTGCGCCTTGACGACACGATCGTTGGCCTCCTGCCTAAGTCCAAAGCGGACGCGGGTGGCGCTGATTTCAAGTACGAGAAGCAGCGAGTAGGCGACGCCGTGACCGTACAGGTTGCTGAAGTTCGCCCCGAGGAGCGACGTATCTCACTCGATCTGCCGAACGACGCCGGCACCGAGGAATGGAAAAATTACGAAGCGAAGCAGAAGGCTGCCACTTCCTTCGGCAGCTTCGGAAGCCTAGGCGGTGGCGCCATGGCCGAGCAGCTCAAGAAGGCCATGGAAAAGAAAAAATAACTGAAGGCGGGCCGCCCCCTTTGGACGGCCCGCCTCTAGCTGTTTGGAAATCTGAATCGGTCGCTCAATTGTAGACGGGTTCGAACTGGGACTTGTCGGCGTCGCGCAGTTTCTTGAATCGGACCGGCTTCGTCAGAGTGAGCGTGCCGTCGGCCTGCTCGTTGCCCGTGCGCGAGCCCTGGATGATGACGGCGTCGACGATCGAGCGATCGGATCCGGCGCCAGTCGCGCCGCCGAAGCAGGACTTCGTCACCATGTAGGTCGACGTGAAAGAAACCGTCGGAAGAGGCTTATCCGAGCCTGAGCTCGAGACCAGGCGGATAATCCGGTAGTCGGGATCTGCCGCTTCCTGATTGAAGTCGGGGCCGCAGCTGCCTGGATCGGAGTCCAGTGTGCCTTGGTACCACTCGAGCACCTTCGTGCTCAGGTCGCCTTCGCGGGAAGAGTCGAGTTCCTTGGCGATTTTGTCGCTAATAGAGGCGAAAGCCTGGGACGAAACGAGAATCAGAATGAGGGAGAGCGCGTATTTCATAGGGGGTTTGGGTCCCGCAAAGGTACGGGAGGGGTCCTTTCAAGAGGACCTAAGTATAACGCGATGCGTTGTATTTCAAGCTTTATTGTAGGCTCTTGATATCAATGACGAAGCGGTAGCGGACGTCGCTCTTGAGCATGCGGTCGTACGCTTCGTTGATCTTCGAGATCGGGATGAGCTCGATATCAGAGGTCACGCCGTGCTTCGCGCAGAAATCGAGCATTTCCTGGGTCTCCTCGATGCCACCAATCAACGAGCCCGCGAGTGATCTGCGGCCCATGATCAGGCTGAAGGCGTGGACCTCCGGAGCCTTGTCGGGAACTCCGAGCAGCACCATCGCCCCGTCGCGCTTGAGCAGGCCAAGATACTGATTAAGATCCGTTGGCGCGGAGACGGTGTTCAGGATGAGATCGAAATGGTTCGCTAGCTTTTCGAATGTCTTCTCGTCCTTCGTCACCGCGAAGTGTGTCGCGCCGAGGCGCTTGGCGTCTTCCTTCTTCTTGTCGGAAGTGCTGAGCACGGTGACTTCGGCGCCCATCGCCGCCGCGAGTTTGACCGCCATATGGCCGAGGCCGCCGAGACCGACGACGCCAACCTTCTGGCCGGGCGCGACTTTCCAGTGGCAAAGCGGGGAGTAGGTCGTGATTCCCGCGCAAAGCAACGGCGCCGCTTTCTCGAGCGGCAGGTTGGGCGGAATGCGCAGTACGTACTTCTCGTGAACGACGATCTCGGT
>JAYVOO010000564.1:0-3426 GCA_043757905.1 Oligoflexia bacterium | reverse complement strand
CCCGAGGCGACCCGCTGGATCGCCTCGCGCTCGTCGCAGGCCTGAAGCTCGAAGCGAGCGCCGGGATCGCGCTTCGCGATCCGCGCGGTCAGCCGGAGGCCGATCTCCGAGAGTAGCACCTCCGGCCCTGCGATCACCCCAAGGAGTTCGCCTGCGTGGCCCGCGATCCGAGCGCGGGTCGCCTCCTCGAGCGCGACAATCTCCGCCGCGTCCTTCTTGAGCAGTAGTCCGTGGTCGGTCAGGCGGATCGCGCGTCCATCGCGCGAGAAGAGGTTCACTCCGAGCTCGCTCTCGAGGCGCGCGATCGCCTTGCTGAGCGAGGAGGGGGCGACCCTGAGCTTTCGCGACGCCACTTGGAGGTTCTCGGTCTCGGCGGCCCCCAGGAAGTAGCGCAGCTCAAACATTTCCATAAACGAAATGATAGATGAATAATCGTTTCTTTTCAAGATCACAGGGGAAGCGTACAAAGCGCCTATGAAAACGGTCATCCCAGCCCCACTGATCAACCGATTCTCCTCCCTGGCCCTGAGAGGCGAACTCCGCTCCACGAATCGGGTAGTGGTGCCCGCCATGGCTTCCGGGACGGCCGACGTCCGCGGGTTCGCAACTCCAGCCACGATCAAACATTACGCCCGGCTCGCCCGCTCGGGAGCGGGCATCGTGATGGTGGAGTACAGCTTCGTCGAATGGAGCGGACGGAGCGAACCCCACCAGCTTGGCGCAGATCAGGATGAGATGGTGCCGGGGCTGGCGGCCATCGCGCGCGCGATCCACGCCGAAGGCGCGCTCGCTATCCTTCAACTCACGCACGCGCTAGGAAAGAGCGAACGGGAGCTGACCGGCGGCATTCTACTGGGGCCGAGCTCTGTGCCCGTTCCGGTCAAGGACCGCGTGCTCGAAGCGCCCGTCCCCATGGCAGAGCTCGAGATTACCCGGCTGATGGATGCCTTCCTGAACGCGGCTCGCAGGGCGAACCGCGCGGGATTCGATGGTGTGGAGTTGCATTCCGCTCACGGTTACGGACTCAATCAGTGGCTCTCGGGAGTGACCAATCTTCGGGACGATCAGCACGGCGGGCAGCTGGCGAAGCGCCTTGGCCTTTTGCTTGCGATCGTGACCGCGATCCGCGCCGCGGCTCCCGAGCAGTTGATTTCAGTGAGGGTGCCCGGCCAGGACTTCATCGAAGGCGGACTGAGCGTTGCGGATATGAAGCTGGTCGCGCGCGCGCTCGAGGCTGCAGGCGTCGATCTCATGAATGTCTCGTCGGGGCTGGGCGGCTGGCGCCGGCCCGTCGAACGGCGGGGCGAGGGCTACCTTGTCGCGGAGGCGACCGAGATCCAGGCGGCGGTCGGAATACCCGTGATCGGCGTCGGCGGCATCGAGACCGGCAAGTATATCGATGAGGCGCTGAAGGCCGGAAAATTTTCGCTCGCAGCCGTCGGCCGAGCGATTCTCAAAGATCCGCTCGCCTGGCGTGAGCGCGTGATGACCAAGGCGTGCCGAAATAAAAAGTGCAGGCAAGAAATTAAAACCCAAGAAAGAGAAGTGACTTATGCTTGAGCAGGAAACGAAAAACGCGATTGAGAAGGTGATTCGGGATTATTTTGAGGGCTATACTGGAGCCGAGAGCGAGAAGGTCGCGAGCGCATTCCACCCCGAGACCAGGCTTTACTCGGTCGACCCTGAAGCAGGCGATCAACTCGACCGGACCGAGCTGGCCGCTTGGCTCGAGAATCTCGATACGCGAAATTCTAATGGCGATATCCGCCAGGCGGACCTTCAGATTCCCCTGATCGATGTTTCAGGTACCGCCGCGGTCGCGAAAGTGGTCCTGACTTTTCCGAAACTCCGCTTCACGGACTACCTTTCGTTTCTCAGAATAGAGCAGTGCTGGCGGATCATCGGCAAGATCTATACGGCCGACGCGATCGAGTAAAAACGACGAGCTAGGAATCGGGTTCTGCCTATGCTAGAGTTCCGTTTCGACTATGGGCAAACCGGTTTCGTCACTCTTGCGGCACTTCTCTTTGACTTTGCTCACTTGGGTGCTGCTTCTTGGGTTCTTCGCGCAGGCGCCGCTCGCGAAAATGCATGAATTCAGGCACTTCTCTGAACGTCTTTTG
This sequence comes from Oligoflexia bacterium, assembly GCA_043757905.1. Taxonomy (GTDB): domain Bacteria; phylum Bdellovibrionota; class UBA1018; order UBA1018; family UBA1018; genus JAYVOO01. Next base: position 1,303 of record JAYVOO010000564.1, on the reverse strand, counting down.
ATGTCGGCCCAGGCTATGCCAGTGCTGGACACCTCTGGCTGCGTGGTTTGCGACGGCGTTCAACTGGTGCCCGAGGCGCCCAGTATTACAGTCGCTCTGAATATTGCTCCATTCGTCGAATCGGCCGAGGTGCTTCCGCCGATTTTCTTTTCCGATAACGCGATTCTCCTTCCTCTTGGCGCGCGCGCGCCCCCTTTCTTTTCGGCCGCCACGGCCTAATCCTGATTTTAACTTTTCAAATCTAATTTTATTCGAGGCCAATCATCGAGCCTCGCTTTCATGTGGGAATATTCATGCGTTTACTTCTCTCCGTCCTATTTATAGCCACGGTCGCGCTCGCTCCTTCGGCGCGGGCGGCTACTGCCGCCATCGGAAAAGCCTTCAATCCAGATACCAGCGTCAACTTCCTAGGTTACGTGCGCCGCAGTAATATCAACTCCGGCGATTCCGTGGGAAGGACTTCCGATGTCCATAACGGCTTTACGTTCCAAGAAGCCGAAATCCAGTTTTTCTCGGACGTCGATCCCTACCTGAAGGCCAATGCCCTCTTCTCGATCGCGTCCGATGGCGCGGGCGGATTCGGGATTGATCCGGAAGAGGTTTTCTTCGAAACGATCGCAGTTCCGATGGTGAATCTGCGGGCGGGAAAGTTCAAGGCCGCGTTCGGGAAGCATAATGGCCTTCACACTCACGCGTATCCATTCATCGACTCTCCACTGATTAATCAGGCGCTTTTAGGAGGAGAGGGTCTAAATGAAACCGGCGTTTCAGCTTCTGCTCTGATTCCAGTGAGCTGGTTCATGGAGCTGACCGCTCAAGCCCTCAACAACAGTAACGCCGCGATCTATAACAGCCCAAACTCGGGCGACCTAAGCGGAGTGGTCCAGCTCAGGAATCTCTGGGATCTCTCGGAGGATTCGACTGTCGAGTGGGCTTTGTACGGGACCCAGGGAAAAAACGCCGCATCTCTCACGGCGCAGGCCGCCGGCACGGATCTCATCTATAAGTGGCGCCCATCGGAAGGCGGGAAGTACCAGGCGTTGATCTTCGCAAATGAATTTCTTTATGGTCAGAGCCCAACGACGGGTTTCACGACTGGACCGGCGGCTGCGTCCTCGAACGGCGAGATGCTGGGTGGACTGGCAAGCTGGCTTCAGTACCAGTTCGCCGAACGCTGGTGGATCCAGGGTCGCGCGGAATATCTGGGCCTCGGCCGCTCTGACACGCTTCCCGCCAAGCGCAAGCAGAGCGCGCTCCTGGGATTCTTTCCCTCAGAGTTCTCCGGTTTCCGTTTGCAGTACGA
>JAYVOO010000563.1:0-3430 GCA_043757905.1 Oligoflexia bacterium | reverse complement strand
AAGTCGAAATGAAGGAAAAGAAGGCTCGCGTCGAAGACGCCCTGAACGCAACCCGCGCTGCCGTCGAAGAAGGCATCGTTCCTGGTGGCGGCACGGCTCTTCTCCGCGCTGGCAAGGTTCTCGCTACCCTCAAGGGTTCGAACCCTGAGCAGCAGGCCGGCATCAACATCATCCGCCGCTCCCTCGAAGAACCTCTGCGCCAGATCGCTGGCAACGCAGGCTTCGAAGGCTCGATCGTGGTGGACAAGGTTGTCAACAATGCCGCTCTCGCTTTCGGCTTCAACGCTCTCACCGAGACGTACGAAGATCTGATCGCCGCTGGCGTCATCGACCCTACGAAGGTGGCTCGTTGCGCTCTTCAAAACGCAGCCTCTGTCGCCAGCCTCATGCTGACGACCGAAACCCTCATCGCCGAGAAGCCTAAGCGCGAATCCGGCAATGGCGGCGGCGGCGCTCCAGGCGGAATGGGTGGCATGGGCGGCGGCTACGGCGACATGATGTAATTCATCCAGCCTGAGCCGGCTCTAAAGCCAGCTAGTTAGAAATCAAAGGGCCTCCGGCAGAAATGCCGGGGGCCCTTTGCATTTTGTTCTGGGAAACTGCGGATTTAAAGGGGTATTTTATAACATTTGACATGTAACCATTTAGTTACATATATTATTAGGCATGGACGCCGTCTTCAAAGCGCTAGCCGACGATAGCCGCAGATCGCTCCTGGATCGCTTGTACGCCAAGGGTGGACAGACGCTGGGCGAGCTCTACGAACCATTTTCGGGCACCGTGAGCCGCCAGGCCGTGATGAAGCATCTCGGCATCCTTGAGAACGCGAATCTCGTCACAATTGTCTGGAGCGGCCGCGAAAAGAGGCACTACCTCAATCCGGTGCCGATCCACGCAATTCAAGACCGCTGGATAAGGAAATTCGAAAAACAACGCATTGATGCACTGAGCGCGTTGAAATCTGCCTTGGAAGGCTCAAATACGAAGGGGAAAAAGAATGCCTAAAATCACCGATCAGAAATTCGTCTACACAACCTACATTAAGACCACGCCCGAAAAACTCTGGAAGGCGCTCACTTCTCCCGAGTTCACTCGGCAGTACTGGTTTGGGATCGATGTCACCAGCGACTGGAATGTCGGTTCCTCGATGAAATACGTGAAAGAAGGCAAGACCCTGGTTCAAGGCAAGATCCTAGTGGCCAACCCGTTCAGCCTCCTTTCCTACACTTTCCATGAAGAACAGAACGAAGAGTCCTCCCACGAGCCCCCCACCCAGGTCACGCTCGAGATTGAGCCCGAAGCGGGCACCGAAACTGTCCGGCTAGTCGTGACCCACTCGGACTTTGTGGAGAACTCCAAACACCTCCAGAACATCTCGGGCGGCTGGCCCGCTGTCCTCAGTGGCCTCAAATCCTACCTTGAAACAGGCAAGACGCTGGCTTTCGAGGCCTGAGCATCAATCCCGGCTTGACCTGCGCTGGTACAAGAATTCTGCGGCGCGTTTTGCTTTTGGCCGTGTTAAAACTAGGAAATGGACCGTTGGGTCAAGTGCATCTCTACCTCAGGGACAGTCCGAGGAGTCTCGATCCAGGCGACTGATCTGGTGCGGGAACTCGTCAAGATCCACGGCCTCGAGGGCTTTTCGGCCCAAGCGATGGGGGAATCCGCCATCGGGGCGCTCCTTCTGGCTTCCTATTGCAAGCATGGCGAGCGAATCAACCTGAACATCCGGGGCACGGGCCGTATCCAGCAAGCGCTCGTGGATGCAGCCCCCGAGGGCACGATGCGTGGTTACCTCATCCCGCGCGAAGTCGGAACTATTACGCCGACGACCGAGACCCAAGCCAATACTGGGCCCTGGGGTGACGGGCTGCTCTCTGTGTTGCGCACGAAGAAGACGGAAGGCAGCCAGCCTTATATTGGAACCCTACCGCTCCTGACCGGGCATTTAGCGAAGGACCTGACTTTCTACTGGGTCCAGAGTGAGCAGGTTCCCTCCGCGGTCGGCCTTGCGGTCAACTTCGATGGCAAGGAAGTCACCTCCGCGGGAGGCTTTCTAATCCAGGCCATGCCGGGTGCGAGCCCGGCCGAAGTCGCGATCATTGACTACCATATCCACGAGCTTCCTTCGTATGCCTCGCTCTTGGCCGAGAATGCGGATCCGCTCAAGCTGCTCACGCAAGTCTTCCAGGACATGGCTTTCGTTTTGCTCGAGGAGACGCCGCTTAAATTCATATGCACTTGTTCGCGCGAGCGAGTCGAGCGCGCGATCGCCTTAACAGGCCTCGAAGAGCTCCGCTCCATGGCGGAGGATCCGAAGGGTGCCTCCGTACGCTGCGACTTCTGCGCGACCGATTATGTTGTCGATCCCGCCGCCCTCCGGAAGATGATCGCGCGGATCAATAGTCAGGGCTGAATCCGCGGGGAAAAGCCCAGAGACTTAGAACGTCACGCCGGCGTGGACAAAGAACGAAGTGTAAGTTCCGCCCACGTCGAGCAAACCGTTCTGGGTCATGCGGGCAGAGCCGAAAATATCGTGGAAGGTGAGTGCGGCGCCGAAGAAAAGCTGCTTCGTCACTTCGAGATCGACCCCGGCTCCGAGATGCACTCCGAAGAGCACAGGGGAGACGGAGCTAGGTACCTGGTTTATGCCCTGGGAGACTTCGAAGCTCGGGCGATAGAAGCCGAGGCCGAAGACGCCATATGGGATCACTTTGTCGTACCAGGAGAGATTCGTCCTCAGGCCAGTCAACAAGGTAGTCATCGAGAACTTACCGTCGGAATGCTCAGAATAGCCAAGACTTGAATCGAAGCCGAACAGATCACTCACCCCGTAAGTGTAGTGAAGCTGGCCGCCGATATTATCGGAATAGCTTGAGGAGAGGTTTCCCATCAGGAAAACTTGTCCGACATCCAACGCGAGGTTGTTCGAACCCGGGGAGAAAGGGGAGACGGCATTCTGAAGCTCTCGCGACGCGAAGGAAGAGCGGGTGCGCGGAGCAGATGAATCACCACCACTGCCGGAAGACCAGGAGGGCGACCTGACCCAGCTATCAGTCGCATTCGCGACCGAGGCGGTGACTAACAGACCAAAAACGAGTGAAACGATTCTGAGGCGCATTCCATTGCTCCTTAACTCGCCAGGCCGAGAAGGCTTGGCTGGTCACGAAAAAAACGCCCAGACTCCTGGGCGAGCTGGCCCTGCCGGCCTAAAAACCGGGCAAACCCAGTTTGATAACGCAGACAGTGCTTAAACGTATCAGGCTGTCCCTATCCTGGGCCGCCACAATACCTTATAAGTCTAACGATCTTCCAAACGAGGCGCAAATTTCTTTGCGCCTCGCTTAAGAAGGATCAAATCGATCAACTAACCAGCGCGCGGCTGATTACTGGTTCAGGACTGCAGCGCGGGCGCCAGCAGGAGCTTTGT
>JAYVOO010000562.1:0-3432 GCA_043757905.1 Oligoflexia bacterium | reverse complement strand
GCCTTCTCCGCGAAGCTCTCGGAGGGCTTGAACACTCGGTCTTCGCGTAGGGTGACATTGATGTTTTTTTCGGTCATGCCCGAACGGTACATCCGCTTCGGGCATCTGACAAAAAGAAAACCCGCCAAAACCCCCTAACCAGGCATGCCCCTCGGGCGTGCTTGGAAACTAAGGATCCGGGCGGGTCGTCTTTGTTTTAAAACCGTGACAGGGGTTTTAATTCCAGGAATCAGCGGAAACCGTATTAGAGGAAACGCGCGCGCCCCAGAGGCTGGCGTCCTGCGCGGCAAGAGGATTGTCAGGGCCTGCGATGAGGCCCCAGCCAAGCATGAAAAGCCCGGCGAGTATCATGAGTGGAAAAGTGGTTTTAAGATAAGATTGGAAGCGACGCATACCGACCCCCTTTGAAAGACACACCAGAGTTGCTTGGCGACCCCCGTCGCCTGATCTTGCATTCTCTGCGACGCCTATGAGCAATGGCTATGCCAGCACGCAGCATGCGAACAGGCGCTTTAAGCGAGTTGAAGCAGGGCCGTGCCGGAACCGGAGCCATGCTGGTCGCGTTTTTTTAATGAGGCCTGTGTAAAAATTTTAGGCGCAGAATCATCTGCTTGTTTTTAAACGGCTTTTACCAGGCGCTGGGCGGAGAGCACCAGGGCGGCGGTGGCGGCCAAGATGAGCGTGGAGAGCGCGCTCAGCTCTGGGCTCACGCCGAAGCGGATCATCGCGTAGATCTGCATCGGCAGCGTATCCGACCCAACACCGGCGGTGAAGAACGAGATCAGGAAATCGTCGAACGAGAGCGTAAAGGAGAGAAGCGCTGCCGACAGGACGCCCGGCCAGATCAACGGGAACGTCACGCGCGCGAAGCTTTGGAAGCGGCTTGCTCCCAGGTCCCGCGCCGCTTCCTCCCAGGATGGATCGACGCGCTCCAGGCTGGTGTTGACGGTCATCACTACGTACGAGAGCGCGAACGTGATGTGCGCGAGCAGGATAGAATGCAACCCGAGGGTCATCTTGAGAAACGCGAACCAGACCAAGAGCGAGAGCGCGAAGACGATCTCGGGGATGACGAGGTTCATAAGAAGGAGCGACTGAAACAACCCCCGCCCGCGAAACCGGGAGCGCCGGAGCGCGAGCGCCGCCGCCGTACCCAGGCAAGTGGAGACTAGGGTGCTCGCGAGCGCGACGCGCAGGCTGTTGCCGAGCGCCGCCAGGATACTCGGATGCGAGAGCGCCTGCCGGTACCAATGGAGCCCGATGCCCGCCCTCTCGCCGGCCGCCGGATCAGGCGCGAAAGAGTAGGCGAAGAGCGCCCCAAGCGGCAGGTAGAGTACTAGGAACACGAGTAGGCTAATGGCGACAGCCTTCCTCACGGCTTCTCTTTTCCGGCGTGGGTCATGAGAAGCGCGGCCGCGACGAATCCGAGAAGGCAAATCGAAAGCGCCGCTCCAAACGGCCAATCGCGGCTCTTCAGAAACTGCTCGGTAATCAGGTTTCCGATCAGCATGGTCTTCGCGCCCCCGAGTAGATCCGGAATCACGAACTCTCCTAGGGCCGGCGCCGCAACGAAAACAAGACCGCTGACGATCCCCCGCCGCGTGAGCGGTAGAAGGACGCGCCGGATCGCCTGGCCTGGGGTCGCACCCAGATCGCGCGCGGCCTCGAGGAGCCCGAAGTCGAAGTTCTCGAGCGAGGCTACGAGCGGCAGAATCATGAACGGCAGGTAATTGGAGAGCATCCCGAGCCATACGGCGAAATTCCCAGCAGAAAGAAAGTCCATCGACTGGGGCAACACGAGCTTGAGCGCGTACGTCCGCACCACGACGTTGGTCCAGAACGGCAACACGACGAGAAAGAGGAGCGGCGCTTTGAACCTTCGGGGCGCGGTGGCGATCGTCCAGGCGACTGGATAGCCGAGCGCTAGGCACCCCGCCGCCGTGCAGGCCGCTAGGCCTAGGCTCCGCGCGATAATCTTGAGATAGAGCCAGTCGCCTACACGCGCGTAGTTCGCCGCGGTCCAGCGCCACTCCACCGCCCCGTACGGCCCGTGCGTCGCGAAGCTATAGGCCAGCACGATCGCGAGGGGGAGGATGAGAAAGGCCACGAACCAGGAATATGCAGGTAGCACGAGCATTGAAGCGGGAAGCCGCGAGACTTTAATTTCTTGCGAAGACAAGCGTGTCCTCCGCTTCCCAGCCAAGCATGACCGGATTGCCGGGCTTCAGCTGGGACGAGCTCTCTTCGCCCGCAGGGCGGCTCGCCTGCCAGCGCCCATGCGCGGTCTGCACGATATAGTCGACGGTGCTGCCCTGAAAGAGCGTCTCGCCGAGCACCCCGTTCAGCGTGTTGGTTGCCTTGATCCCGGTCCCAATGCGGACGCGCTCGGGGCGGACCATCACCTCGACCGACCCTCCGCATGAGTCGGCTTGAGCATGCGCGCGGACGGGTGTGCGATCCGACAGCTCGATTTTTCCGTCTCGCACGGTTCCTTCTGCCGCGTTGATCGAGCCCACAAACTTCGCCACGAACGGAGTCGCGGGCAGGTCGTAGATCTCCCGAGGTGTGCCGACCTGCTCGATTCGCCCGGCGTTCATCACGGCGATCCGGTCGGAGAGCCCCAGGGCTTCTTCCTGGTCGTGCGTGACGAAGACGAAGCTGTGATTGAGCCGGCGCTGAATTTGAAGCAGCTCGACCCGCATCTCCTGCCGGAGCTTAAGATCGAGCGCAGAAAGCGGCTCGTCGAGAAGCAGGATGTCCGGGCGATTGATCAGAGCGCGAGCCAGGGCGACCCGCTGCTGCTGCCCTCCCGAGAGCGTCTGGATGCGCCGGTCCTCGAATCCCTCGAGTCGGACGAGGGCTAGCATTTCGCGGATCCGCTCGGCGATCCCCGCGCGCGGGAGCTTCTTCAGCGCCGGCCCGAACGCGAGATTGCCGCCGACTGTGAGATGGGGAAAGAGCGCGTACTTCTGGAAGACCAGATTGAATGGCCGCTCATCCGGCTCCAGCCCGTCAACCCGCCTGCCCTGATGCAGGATCTCGCCACGGGTGGGCTGCTCGAAGCCCGCGATCATCCGCAGAAGCGTCGTTTTTCCGCAACCGCTCGGCCCGAGCAACGAGAAGAACTCGCCCGGCCGAATCGAGAGACTCACGTTATCGACAACCAGCGCTGCCTGTTGGGCTGGCCCGGTGCCGGGGTTGGCGGCGAATATCTTGGTGAGCGCGCGGATCTCAAGCATCGGCGGAAAAAATCACTTCGCCTGCTGGGCGTCGAACAGAACCTTCTCGGCCTGATACTCGCCGAGGAGCCGGTAATATTCCTTCTCCTTGGCCGGATCGTGCGTCTCGAGCATGCACGGGCAGGGAGCTTTCGGTGGATCGTTGAGGGTGATGTCGGTCTTGGCGAATTTCTGGCCCGTTTTTGGATCGATG
>JAYVOO010000561.1:0-3436 GCA_043757905.1 Oligoflexia bacterium | reverse complement strand
AAGCCGAGGTTAAGGCCGTGCTTCACGAGGCCAGCGAAGTTCAGAAAGCCCACCAACTCGAGATGCAGGTGGCGGAAGCCGAGAATCGGCGGCATCGCGCGATCCTAAGCGCCGAAGAGGCGGAGTTCCGTTCCAAGCAGGTTGCCCTCGAGACTGCGATCGGAGAGATCGGCTTGAAACGGATTGAAGCCGAGCGCGAGTATCAGCTCGTCCTGAGCCGACGCCAGGAGCAGCAGGAGGGGATCCGTCTGGACCGTGAGCAGGCCAACCGCACTCTTGCCTCGCAGCGCGAGGAATCCGAGCTAAATTTGGCAACCGCGCGCGAGCAATCTGAGCGCATGCTGGCCGCGGCCTTCGAGCAATCCGAGCGGACGCACGCCGTTTCTCAGGCCGAGAGTCGCGTGCTCGTGGAAAAGAATCTGGTCATGGCAAATGAAACCCAGCATGCCGAAGCGGCGTTCTTAGCGCTTCGGAAGAGCACGCTCGAAGTGGAATCCAACTTGGCCGCCCTTCGCGAGAAATGCGCGCTCGCCAAGACCGAGCACGACACCGAATTGGCCCGCCTTGAGCGGCAGCGCAAGCTGACGAATGATTCCAAGGCGCAATTCGACGCTGAGCTGCGGGCAATGCAGGCGCGTAATGCCTCGGAGCTCGCGGCCCTGAAGACCGAAGGACAGCAGGAACTCCGCGCAAGCCTCCAGGCCGAGTTCGCGGCGAAGGCGAAAGTGATGGAAACAGAGATCTCTCAAGCCAAGCTCCGCGAGATGGAGCGCATCGAAGGCCTGCTCGCCGAGGAGCGGGCGAGTGACCGCGGGCGCCGCCAATACATGCTCGGGGAGATCACCGAACGCGCGCTTGAGCTCGCGGCTGAGGGAGATCTCGCATCTTCCGAGCGCGAGCTTCGCGCCGCGATTCAGGACATCTTCGATGGCAAGACCGCGGCTGCGACAAGCGCGCAGGCCTCGGCCCGTACGCGCAGGTTCTGGAAGAGGACACTGGGGCGGGTCGCCGTACCGACCGCGGCGCTCCTACTGTACGCCATCTTCCCAGACGCGCCTGGGCGTTTCAAGGACCGGCTCTCCCGGGGCCTTGCTTCCCATCAACGGGAGGACAGCGGTGTATTCCTAGAGCAGATTCGCCAGAAGTCGCTCAAGTACCAACCTGAGACCGATCAGGTCTTCCGCGATTCTTATCGCGACAATCTTCTCTACCTCGCGGGCTATGGCGAGATGAAGTTCGACGAGAAGGAGCAGAGGGCATGGACGCTCGAGTTGAATCGGTTCCTCGTGGGCGATCTGGGACTGAACGACCAGGTGGTCGTGGACTTCGTCGCTTCCGAGTCGGTGCTTGTGAAGGAACTCTTCCGAGTGCGGGAGGGGCTACTGCCCCAGTACCTCGATCAGGGCCTGGAGAGAATGGCTGAGACCGAGAAGACGGAAAGCGAGCGCATGCTTAAGATCCTCAAGACGCTCGAGAACTACCGAAAATTTCGCGAGCTCGAGCGCAAGAATTACGAGCGTTTCGTCGCCCGTCGGCAGTCCGGGGCTTGAGGATGATGCGAGGCCTTGTGTTTATGACGGTACTTGGCTTGTGCCTTGGGGCTTCTTCCACATTCTCGCAAGAGATCGCGGCGGGCACCTTTTTTGCGGTTAGCCACGGGGATGCAGCCGCGCCACGCTACCTTCAGAAAGTTCCCGGTGGGGCGATGCGCGAAGCCGGACCGGAGATCGCGGGCCGAAAGTTTGCGATCGGTTCGAATACGAAGCCCATGACCGCGCTGCTCGTGATCCAAGCAGAGGAAGAGTGGATCAAGAAGGGCGGGAAGTTCAGCCTGGATACAACGCTGCCGGAGGTCGCACGCCTGATCGACGCAGCAGACGCGAAAAGAGGTGTGAAACGGCTGCCCGAGCACGCAATCAAAGTCAGTCCCGGCTTCGCGCGGATCACCGTCCGCATGCTACTTTCCCATGTCGGAGGCATGCCCGGCGACAGCGGGATCACTGCCAAGGACCGCTCAGAACTACTCGCGACGATCTTCCGGCACGGACCTTACACCGCGCCCGAAAAGGATAATTCGCCTGGTCGCGCATACGCGTATTCCGATCAGGGTTATGCCGTCCTGGGTGAGATTTTAGAGCGGATCTCCGAGCCGCATCAGACTTACGCCGAGATTCTCCAGACGAGGATCTTCGAGGCTTTGGATATGAAGGGCTGTGGCTTCACTCCGCACCCGGAAGCGGTCGGCCAACAGGCACAGCTTTGTGCGGGACCCGGCGGGATGCCCGCGCTCGCCCCCACAGGGCTCAGCCTCCAACCTGCGTATGACTCTCCTTTGATTGATCCTGCGGCGGGAGGGTACTGCACGCTTGGGGACTGGCTTAAGTTCGTGCGCTATCAGATGGCGCTCGTGAACAAGGCTGCGCCCGCGGGTTTGATTCTCAAGGATCCGGCCTCTTCCAGGCATCTACTTGAGATGTTTCCCGGCGGTTACTATGGTGCCGGTGCACTCATGACGACTGAAAGGCCTCAGGCCGCCTATCAGCAAGGTTCCAATGGAGACTCGTTATCGCTTAGCTGGTTCGAGCGTGGAGCGCTTGCGAAGGGCGCGGGAACCGCCGTGGTGGGCGTCTCGGTTGGAGTGCCGTACACCGGGGCGACTTTCGGGGACTTTCAAAGTCAGGCGGAAGCGCTGGCGCTCAAGAAGTAAAGGATTCGGGCCGGCCTCTCAGAACTGAACAATCCATTTACGGCTCAGTCCGGTTGCGACCGCGGGGCTGGCGACGAGAAGCTTCCGGGTTTTCTGGTCCCAGGTCGAGGTGACGGGCTTTCCGTCGCATAGAACTTGAACGGGCTGGCTTTCAGCATGGAGTTCAAGAAGGTACGCGCGCGAGGCTGGCTTGCCTGCGAAATTTCCTTTCATCGCGGAAACTGTTACGGTCACCGAGTTCTTTGCAGGCTGAACGGTTATTTCAGTCCGGGCGAACGCGCCAGTTCGGTACGCGTTGCCGTCGCCTTCGTCGTCGTAGAGCGAATAACGGGACGGCATTACGCCCGGATAGATTTCAAGTGTTCGAGTGAGAGGCCAGGATGGATCGCTCAGGCCCGGTAGTGCCGGTCCCTTAGGAATGATCGCACCGGCCTGGGCGAAGAGGGGCATCTTCTCGAGCGGAGCGGAAAAGGCCTTGAGCCACTGGCCACCGCTATAGGCTTGGCCGTCATGCATGTCGAACCATTGGCCGGGAGGGAGATAGATAGCGCGACTCACGTCCGGGTGGTTGTCCTGTCCCGTGAGTACTGGAGCGACCAAGATACTCGGCCCAAAGAGATATTCGCTGCCTAAGTCTTGGACGTTCGAGTCACCTGGCCAGACCAAGGGGAGCGCCCGAAGAATCGGCATGCCCGAATCGTAGGCCTCGCGCGCGTGAGTATACAGGTA
>JAYVOO010000560.1:0-3440 GCA_043757905.1 Oligoflexia bacterium | reverse complement strand
GTCCCCTCTTCCTGTCCACAGATTGAATCATTAAAGTCCCTTCCATTTCGTTCAAGCTACTTCTCACGCGCACCCGGACCGCGCTCTGCCGGGCCATCTCCACGCTTCGCGGATGCAGGACGCCCGCACCGCGGATCGAGAGCTCGAGCATGAGATCGGCCGGAATCTCGCGGAGGCACCGTGCCTCGGGTACGACTCGCGGGTCAGCCGTGTAGACGCCATCCACATCGGTGAAGATCTCGCAGAGATCGGCATGAAGGGCTGCGGCCAGTGCGACCGCGGTGGTGTCCGAACCGCCTCTGCCGAGAGTCGTGATCTCTTTCGCTTCACTCACGCCCTGGAATCCAGCTACGATCGCTACCTTGTTCTCGGCCAGAGCCGCGCGAACTCGGTCGCCCAGGATACGGTGAATCCGGGCCCGGCGATGACTCTGATCCGTGATGATGCCTGTCTGCGAGCCCGTGAATGAGACCGCGGCGACTCCGAGGTCCGCGAGTGCCATGCTGACCAGAGCCATGGAGATCCGCTCGCCCGCTGTCAGGAGCATATCCATCTCGCGCGGATGGGGATCGGGGGAAACCGAATGGGCGAGCGCTATCAGCTCGTCCGTCGCGCGGCCCATGGCCGAAACGACGACAACAACGCGATTGCCAGCTCGATGGGAAGCAGCGATCCGCTGGGCCGCGCTTCGGATACGCTCGGGCGACCCTACGGAAGTTCCGCCGAACTTCTGCACGAGCGTCGAAGACGTGTAGGCTGGGATGGCTTGGGGTGACACCCTACCGTTTTAACAGAGTCGAAGCGGACAGGCCACGGAGTTAGGGTTACTTGATTTCCGCCGGGACGCGCGAAGTGGAGGGCAGCCCGCGGTCAGCCGCGGCTTTTTCGGCAGCCGCTTTCTCGGCGGCGACCTTCGCGGCGACGGCTCTTTCGGCGACGGTTTTTTCCCAGGCGGCCTTCGCGGCTCTCAACTGTCCATCGATGTAAGCGGCCTTGGACTGGGGCGCTTCGACGGTGGCGTCCTCGAGGGTTTCCTCAGCCTGAGCGAAAGGAAGCAGCAGCATCGAGGCGGTCAGGAGCACCAGGAATGATTTTGAATGTCTCATCTGACAAGAATATCGCTGGGCGAAAGTCGGAAAAATGAGTCAGGAAGGACCCAGGTGGAATTCGGCCGCGATAACGCATTAGGACGAGAAGGATGCGTCAGAGTCTATGACTTAATGCGTTAATTTATCCGATTTACGAGAGAGTTCCAACGTTCGCGCTCGAAGGCGGCAGGCGCCACCCATGACCGCCGTGAGAGACCGCGCTTACCCTTCGTTGGAAGAATTGCGCTCGCGCGCCGACTCTCGGCGCTTCTGGCTGATCTTGTGATACTTCGGCTTGCGCTTGCCGCGATGGCGGCGCTTCGACTTCTCAGCCGGATCGATGACTTCAAGCGACGCGAGCGATCGCGAGCGATCATTCGGAATCGGTAGCATGACCGTCGTGCCTTTACCGAGCAGCGTGCGCGGGCTGATGCCGTTCAAGTCGGTGACCGGATCGACTTTGAGCCCGAAATGCCCTGCGATGCGGGAAAGCGTTTCACCCTTGCGGACCTTGTAGCGAAGGAACTCCACCTTCCGCGGGAAAGCGGCGTGATTATAAGTCTGCAGGAACTTGTCCTTAACCGAGTTCGGGAGCTTGACCCGGTAAGTGCCCACATTCGGCGGCGTGCACCAGCGCAGAAGCTCGGGATTCAAGCTCTTGACCGTCTGATACGAAAGGCCGGCGGCGCGCGCCACCTTCAGAAGGTCGGCAGGGCTCTTGAGATCGAACTCCGCGAGCTCAATGCCTCCGGCCACTCCGTCTTTGCCGATATGCGGAGTCGGCGCGGGCTTGGCCATAGGCGCGGCTTCAGGCTGAAGCGCCACGCGCTCGGCGGTCGCGAGGTCCTGCTCGGCATCCGCGACCTCTTGGGAGGGAGTGCTCTCTCCATTCTCGTCGGTCAGGTCGGCGACTCGCTCGCCTCCCTTGTCTTCGAGAGGCTTGTCAGTCTTGATGACTTTCACGATCTCGCCGTCTCCGGCCACCGCTTCGTCATCCGCCGCGCGCGGGCGCGCGGCCTTGAAGCCAAACTGCTCGCGATTCTTCGCAATGAACGCGGCCGCGATCATCTTAGGAACATAATTGCGGGTCTCGGCTTTGAGGTACTTGTGACGAGCGATCGTCCAAAAGTCCCGGGAGCCGTAACGCTGAACGGCCCTGCCGACCTTGCCTTCGCCGGCGTTGTACGCGGCGGATGCGAGCTCCCAGCTCGAGAACATATTGTAGAGATCCCGCAGGTACTCGACCGCGGCCAGCGTGGACTTGCGGATGTCGCGGCGTTCGTCGACCCACCAGTTGACCATCAGGCCATAGCGTTTGCCAGTGGCCGACATGAACTGCCAGGGACCCACGGCCTTAGCGTGGGAGCGCGCGAGGTTATTGAATCCACTCTCGATCATCGCGAGATAGACCAGATCCTGAGGCATCCCGTTCTGCTTCAGCAACGGCTCGATATAAGGGATGAAGAATTCGGAGCGCTCGAGGTACCGCTCGAAAAAAGGACGGCCGCGCCCCGTGAAATAATCCACCCAGCCTTCGACGGCGGAATTGACGAGCACGGGAATATCGTAAGTGGTGTTTTTAAGCTTCACCCCGTTGACGACGATCTCACCCGGAGAAACCCGGGAAACATACTTGGATTCGTTTCGCGGCAAGTCCTGCTTCAGGACTTCGCTGATCGATTTCGGGTTGGGCGCATCGGGGTCGCCGGATTCACCATGGGAACGGCCGGTGGCGCACGCAGAGAGAGAGACCGCGACACACGCTACCCAAAGGCCGCGAAGAGCGACTGACCAAGCTGAACTGACTGGGGCACGACTAGCGGACATCCGTTTCCCTCCCGTGGGCCTAAGATCTAATTCTACGGACCGATGCTCTGCTTGTCAAAAACCGCATCGATAAAATAAGCATCAGGATTTTGACGTAATTCATTCAAATCATTATGCTTTTAAGTGTCGCCGAAGAATCAGGACTACTCAAAGGACGCCGAGTTGGCAAGCAATTCCGAGGGTCGAAAGAGCACGTGCGTTAACGCCATAGGGCTGACGGTGGATAGGGAGATGGAAGGCGAGGAAAGTCGATCCGCTTAGTGAAGATCGGCGGGATTGAACTTCTGAACCGTTTCGACGATCTGCTTCTCGAGATCTTCGTCGGTTTCGAAAACATCATCAATGTGTGAGGAGCGCATCAGGTATTCCGCAATTGTATGCGCGACGCTCTTCAGAGGTTTCTGAAAGAAGAAGCCATTGAGCTCGTCATCTCCGAAAGTGTTTCGGATAATGGCTTTTGCGGCTTTGTACTGTTCGTTCTCGGAAAACTGGCTGTCCTGTAGAACATCGGCTTTGGCGCCGATT
>JAYVOO010000559.1:0-3444 GCA_043757905.1 Oligoflexia bacterium | reverse complement strand
CCTCGGGCACGGGCACCTGACTCAGGTCCACGTTGTCCTGAACGACAGTCGTCGTTGTTTCAACCGAGGCGACCTGCGTGATCGTGTCGGACTTCTGGGAGGCCGTCTTGCCGCCGATCGGGCCGCCGAAATGCAGCACGAGCTGGGCAACGACGAGCGAACGGTCCGGGATGGAAAGGCTCGTCGAGAGCCTGCCGCCGATACGGGTGATCTGCTTGGGGTTGGACGTCTCATAAAGGAGCTCGACGCCTGGATAAAACCCGACCAGCTTGCGGTCCGTGAAGGGCTGACCGAGGGTGAGATCGGCTCCGAAGCCAATGTTCAGCACGGGGCCCAGTTGCCAAGCCGGTCCCAAACGGTAGCGGGGTGCGATTTCCACGAAGCCCGAGCGCAGAATGTTCTTCTCGGTCACAATCGTGCTCTGGCCCGACACGCTGGTGTAGGCCCAGCCCAGGCGTCCGTCTATAACCCAGGGACTCTCGAAGTAGTAGGAGGCCATCGCTTTGAGCGCTACCTGGAAACCACCTTTGTCGACCTCGTCGGTCGCGCGGCCCACGGAAAGATGCGCGTAACCTAGGTCGAGTCCGCCCAGGAGCGCCCATGGCGAGGCCTTGTCCGTCTCTGGCGTGACGTAGTCGGCCTGCGACTTGACGATCGTCTCTTCAAATCTCGGCCCGCCTGAAAGGCCGGCCTGGTCAGTCGCCGCCATCGCGCTCAGCGTGCTCAAGCCCCAGGTGGCGAGTAGCAGGCCCCCCGCGAAGGCAAGCCAGGTGAGCTTGTCGCTCGCGTTTGGGTTCTTGACTGACATCGACCGCGTGTTCTTCTTCATCATAAATTTCTTTCCGGCGGTCCCGCTCGTAGAGACGCGCCGAACGCATGTGTTGCAACGGACACACCAGCCCGCCCGACGTGAAATCAGGGGGTTACGAGACATGATTCTTCTATCATTGTTTAAAAATATGACACTTGTCGACGGCCACCACTCTCCGGCGGGCCAAAATCGAGGCCGAAACCGCAGAAAATCAAGTGTCCCGGGTGGACTCTCGCGAGGCACGCCGATTGCTGAAGTCTTCCGTGATGAAAATATTATCCCAGCAAACTCCAGCGATCCTCTCCCTCTTGGCGGCGGCGGCGCTTTCGAGCTGTGCGCACACCGCTTCCAGCGGCGCCCGTGGCCCGGCCGCGGTCAAGTCTTACGTCGCGCTCCAAGGGCGCGCCTCCGAGCTCGCTTCCCGCGTTCGCAATCTTAAGGCGCCGAGCGCCGCGACCGAAAAACGCATAGAAGAATACGTCGAGCTCCTCCTCTCGCCCGAGATCCGCGAGAAAGCCGGCTTCACGCGGGTCGATCAGCTGATTCGCGAACTACACTCCCGGCTGCTCATGGCGCTCGAAAGCTCACGGCTCTCGGCCACGGCGCGCGAGGAGCTGCTCGCTCCCGTGAAGAACGCTTATTGGAGATTCTCCCGCTCGACCGAGAAGAACGTGCTCCAGCAGATCGCGATGCTCGAAGAACACCTGGGCGCGTTCCCCGGGCGCGCGGCGCCGGTGAAGTTGAGTCAGATCCGTTATGAGCTCGAGCGGCTCGTCTTCGCGGTCGATGAACCGAAAGAACTGAGCGAAAGGCTCCTCAAGCTTCTGGCCGAAGACCAATCAGCGGCGGCTAGCCCGGCCGCGACGCCATCCGCACTAGACGCCCGCAAACGGGCGAGGCAGCTACTCGGAAGCGTGTCGGGCCAAACCCAAGCCTAGAACCCTGGTTTACTGCAGCGGCAGCTGGTTGAAGCCGCCGAACTCTTCCGCGTACTTCTGGGTCATCGCGCCGTAGCCCGGATGAACTTCACCATTCAAGACGAAATTCTTTCCGAACTTGTCCGTGCCCCAGGAGTTCTTGAAGTAGTAGACGCCCGCATAGGTGAAGTTCTTCGTCGTGCCATCGAGCATGAGGCTCGTCGTGGTGATCTGCGCATTGTCGTCGTAGCCGACGACGAGGATCGAATGCCCTTCGCGCTCTTCCATCGAAGCCTTGCGGTCGACCGAACCCTGCTCCGGGTAACCGACCAGACCCGCTTCGTAGTTCACTAGATCGCGGTTGATGCCGTGATCAGGAGCCGTACGGTGGTTCCAGGCGCCATAGAAGAAGTCGATGTCGAGGGTGATAGGGATGCCCTGACGAAGCAGCGCCTTGGCTTCTTCGACCGAGTTCACGGAGTAGCTCGCGAATTTCGGCAGCTTCACGAACTGAGCCTTAAAGGCGCGGGCGGCGGTGCGAGCCTTCAGGAACTCAGGATTGTAGAGTTTGCCCGCCTGGTCTGAGAGGGTCGCGGCGGAAGCCTTCAGAAGCGCATGGTCGTTGTGGCCAAAGAGGCAAGCCTGCTGCTCGGAGGCGGAAGCGTTCCCGCACCGTTCCTTGGAGAGCGCCGAGTACTCGACCGTGTCCCAGGTCTCCCCGATGTAAGGAAGGTACTGCTCCTCGACCGAACCCTTGCGGGCGAACGCCGAGAAGTTGGACCAAGAGGTCGAGCCGTCGCTGGACTTGCCTTCGCTGATCACGAGCTCAAGCCATTCTTCCGAGAGATCGACCGTCACGGGCTGATAGTTCTTCAGGACGAGCATGGCTTCGAGCATGGCCGTGGCGGAGAAGATCGAGCAGGTGCCACGGGCGCCCTGGGACTTGACCGCGCTTTGGCGAGCAATCGCCGCGAGGGTGTCGGATGCGGTCGGAAGCGGCGCTGGAGTGAGGCTGTTCGGGTTCGATCCGGGGGCCGCAGATTTTTTCGGATGCGTGAGGCCCTTATAAGGAGCGTCGAGGAAATCATGCTCTTCTTCGGCGTAAGCGCGATTTGCGGGCAAGAGACCGGCGACGGCGGTCGCAAGCGACAGATACAGAATCAGTGACTTCATGACAGGTTCCCTTTTTTAAATAAAAACTAAAAATTGCGATCAACGGAACCCTAGTAACTCGTGGGACATCAGTTGGAAATAGAATATTCAGACCTGCGTTAAATATGCAATTCGGTGCGTTAAAAACACACAGTGACAGTAACGCATTGCGTGATCGCTTGCGCGTTCGCACTGGAATTGCAACACTGCCGGCCATGACTACGAAACCGACCACGCCCGCCAGCCGCGCCACCTTGATGACCTTCTTGGGCCTGCTCTTTCTCTTTCTCTACCTCAACCTCAAGATGATCCAACCTTACATCCTGA
Organism: Oligoflexia bacterium; assembly: GCA_043757905.1. Taxonomy (GTDB): domain Bacteria; phylum Bdellovibrionota; class UBA1018; order UBA1018; family UBA1018; genus JAYVOO01. The sequence goes on along the minus strand of JAYVOO010000559.1, from coordinate 237 downwards.
CCGTGCTGATGGGAGGGATCCTCGCGGTGCTTACCTACAAGCCGTATCAAGCGCTCATCTCCAGGAAATGGGGCAAGAAGACCGCAGCGTTCGCGGTGACGATCGGCGTGCTTTTGCTCGTGATCATTCCACTCGCCGCCTTCGCATATGCCGCGGTCCAACAAGCAATCTCTATTGGTCAAAACCTGGCCGATCACCCGGACATTTCCCCGCGCGCGCTTTTGGAGCGGCTGGCGG
>JAYVOO010000558.1:0-3445 GCA_043757905.1 Oligoflexia bacterium | reverse complement strand
ACGCTTTACGGCGTGACGATGGAGGAGCCCGGCGTCTCGAAGATGGTCTCCATTGAGATGCATTAAGCCGGTCCTCGGGATCGCTTTCGCTCTCTCGTTTCTCGCCCCGGCGGCACGCGGCGACAAAGCCAGGCTGATCCTTCCGCCGAGCACTTCCGCGCCGGTCACGGTCAAAAAAGCCAAGCCTCAGGTCTTACCGAAGCTCCTGGTCGAGCTCGAGGAACGCTACAAGACGCAGAGGACCCTTTCAGCTAAATTCTCGCAGGAAACCCTCACGCCGCTCACCGGACAGAAAAAGAAAAGTTCGGGCACGCTCTTAGTGAGCCGCCCCGGAAAAATTCGCTGGGAAACCGAGACACCAGCCGACAGCCGCAGCCTACTGGTCAGCGACGGCAAGACTTTCTGGTTCTACACTCCGCCTTTCGAGGAGTCGGATAATGGTCAGCTGATCGAGCGTAAGTCGGGCCGGAGCGAATCAAAGCTCGAACAGGCGCTTTTAAGCGGCTCCTTCTCCCTTGCGCACGACATGAAATTCGAGAAGCTCTCCGAGACGACCTTTTGCTTCACTCCGCGCAAAGGCACGGCGGGTACGGTCTCCAAGGCGACGGTCGAGATCGATCCCAAAGCGAAGACGATCCGTAAAGTGGCGATCGAGCATCTCGGAGGTAACACTGCCGACATCTCCCTTTCCGAGATTGAGCTAGGCAAGCCAATCGAGGACTCTGCCTTTCACTTCAACGCGCCCCCGAAGACCGACAGGGTCAACGAGTAGGCCCCACGAGTTGCGGAAAGCGCGGATCCTGGCTGCAGGATCACCGGGTTGCCGTATCGCGTTAGTTCTGTTAAACAATGGAACATGAAAACGTTGCAGCTGCTCGCCGCTCTCGCCCTTTCGCTCGCTCAAGTTGCCCTCGCAGGTGATCCGCCCAGCACCCATGGCATGCTGATGGTGGGCACGGAGCGCGTTTTTCTCTCGCACCTTCCAATGTTTCATAACCCGCATGACTACCAGGGCATCTTCGAGCTCGAGATGACCCCCGCGGCGCGCGCCACTTATTCCAAGGACCGCAAAGCTCACCCCGGCATCGGCATCTACACGCTCGTGCCAGAGTCCTTCGTGCTGCCGGAGATGGCGAAGAACCCGAAACCCTTTCACGCGGCGATCTTCCGCGGCCACTTCGAGCGGGCCGGCAATATCGAGCTCATCGCTGATACAGTCGTCAACTTCAAGGCTGTCCCCTACTTCGCGCGTTTCCTGAAATCTGGAAAGCACCCTGTGACGTCGCAGTTCCTGCTCTTCGGAGGCGGGACGGAATTCTTCCTCGCTCATTTGATCACGGCCAAGCCTGACTTCGATCAGGTCGTCGAGGTCAGCGGCGTCACTCCCGCGCTCGCCAAGCAAGCGGAAGCCGGCCCCGCCGTGACGGTCGAGCTGAAGGACCTCGCAAGCGAGTCAACGCTCAAAGAAGGCGATTCGGTTTCTGGCATTCATATCGAGCGCGAGTTTTACCTCGAATTCGGAGATCTTCAGTAGACTCGCGCCTCAACGGCGCTTACCCATCAGCCGGAGCAGGCTGAGAAAGAGATTGATGAAGTCGAGATAGAGCGTCAAAGCGCCGAAGATCGCCTCTTTGCGGTCTTCGTCCGTACCTTCGTTGCCCAGAATGTTCATCGATTTGATTTTTTGGGTGTCGTAAGCGGTCAGTCCCGAGAAGACGATCACGCCGACCAGGCCGTAAACGCTGTTAGCAACACCGCCCATCATGGACGGGAAAAAGAGGCTCAAGAGACCGAAGCCCACCATCCCGAAGAGTCCCATCGTGCAAAAGGATCCGACCGGGCCCAGATCACGTTTAGTGGCAAAGCCGAACGCGCTGAGCCCCGCGAATGAGAAGGCGGTCAGGCCGAAAACCTGTGCGATGCTTTCCTGAGTGTAAGCCAGGAAGATCACGGAGAGCGTAACTCCCGTCAGCGCGGCATAGGCGAAGTAGATCGCCCCGGCCATGATGGAGTTGATCTTGTTGATCAAAAGAGAAAGAGCAAAAACAGCTCCGAGCTGAGCGATGATCAGCCCCCAGAAGAGCGGGCGGTTCGTCACGATCTGCTCGACGAGCGCGGGATCGTTGCCCACCTGGTATGCGACGCCGCCGGTCAGCAGCAGGCCGACCGTCATCCATCGGTAGACTCGGGCCATAAAGCGGGCATTCTCCGCGGAGATGGAAACAGGATCCGCACTGACACTCCGAACATAACCGTTGTTTTGCATCCTTCCATCCTAGCGCGAATTCTCGGCGAGCACCACTTCAGCCGGCGCGGGCCTAAATCCCCGCGTATTCAGACCAATGGAATGGAATTCCCACATTGCTTTCGAGGCGCAGTAAATGGGGGGGGGGGGAAGAGGCGGCACTTCGGCGCCTACCGGCCAATGCTGTTCAGACTTTCCATCCAGCTAGACGCGATGACTACTCAGGGACAGTTCGCCGACTTAGCGACTGGAGAGCGAGATCACTTCGCTCACGCAGCGACGGATGCCGTCGAAAATCTCGTGCAGTGGGGCCTGGTCGTACATATAGGCCGGAGTCGTGACCACCTTGTTCTCGCGGTCGACGTGGCAGGCGGACGGCGCGCAGACGATGTGGCGATGGCCGAGCTTCTCGATCTCTTGCGCGGCCTCTCCAGGCGCGCCGACCGTCAATTCGAGCTTGGTGCCGGGAAGCGCGAGCGCTAATACCGCGGGCGCGATGCAGAGGGCACCGATCGGCTTGCGAGCGCGATGAAACTCACGCAGGATCTCGCCCAATTCGGGGCGCACGCTCCCCGCGGATCCCTTGCTGGCAAAGTCACAGAGATTCTTAGCCGCGCCGAAGCCGCCGGGCAGGATGATCGCGTTGAAGTCCTCGGCCTTGAGCTCGGAGAGCGATTGTACTTTCCCCCTTGCGATGCGGGCGGACTCGACGAGCATCTGGCGGGTTTCGCCCTTCGCGGGCTCGCCGCTCAGGCAATTCATGACATCGGATTGCGGCCCCTCCGGCGCGAAGCACTGCGCTTCGGCACCGAGCTGGCTGATCGCCCAGAGGACTCCGACGGTTTCGCGGATCTCGCTGCCATCCAGGTAGCCCGAGCCACAGAGCACGACTGCGATCTTCTTGCATCGAGGAGAGGAGGAAAGCGTGAACGATTCGGTTTGCGCCATGAGAGAGTTCCCCTTTTAAGGGCGACTCTATCTTCAATTGCTGATTCGTTCGATGGTAAAACGAATTGGATAGGGCTGAGCGAGCTTGCGGGCCGTATCGTGCTCTTTCACCCGAAACTCCTCAATCAACTTCAGGTCACGTGCCTTGTTCGGGTCCTCGGCCTCGTAGTTGACCGTGTTCAATCTCAACTTGTCGGATTTGTCGCCCGCAAGCAGGGCTTGATTCCTGGATTTGACGGCCCAGGGCGTGAC
>JAYVOO010000557.1:0-3464 GCA_043757905.1 Oligoflexia bacterium | reverse complement strand
TTCGGGGCTTGTAAGCGCCGCCGCGCAGGACTTGAGCGCCAGCCGCCTTCACGGCGCGCGCGATGCGAAGTGTCTGGTCGCGACTTTCGACAGCGCAGGGCCCGCCGATGATGACGAAGCGGCCGGGTCCGAAGACGACATTGCCAACCTTCACCTCGGTATCGGTCTTTTTGAACACGCGGCTGGTGAGCTTGTAGGGCTTAGAGACGACGATCGCGTCCTCGACGCCTTCGATCGCGAGAAACTGCTCGCGGTCGAGCGCTTTTTCGTTGCCGGTGATGCCGACGGCGACCGAGTGCTCGCCCGGGATCACGTGCGGCGTGAAGCCATGGGACTTGATCTTTTGAGAGACCGCCTCGAGTTGTTCCTTCGTATGACCTGGCTTCATCAAAATCAGCATGCTGGCTATTCCCTTCAGACGCCTTTAAGCGCCGCTACGATCCCAATTGAAAATTCCGTGATCCGATCGGCCGCGATCGAAGCGTTCTTGGACTCTTCGATCAGCCGGACAATCGCGCTGCCCACGACCACTCCGTCGGCGACCCTGCCTACTTCGGCGGCCTGCCCGGGCGCCGAGATTCCGAAGCCGACCATGACTGCTTTCGTGCGGATGACCTGTTTGACCTTCTTGAGCTCCTCGATCAGGGTTCCGGAGAGCTCCGCCTGGCTGCCGGTCACGCCCGTGCGCGCGACGTAATAGACGACGCTCGAGGACGAGGCCTCGATTAGGTGCATGCGTTCCGCGTCCGTCGTCGGCGACGCGAGGAAGATCGTCTCGATTCCCTTACGCTCCAGATGAAGCATGTAATCGGCGGCCTCTTCGGGCGGGAGATCCACGCAAAGCACGCCCGTGACTTTTGAGAGCTTCGCGAGCTCAGCGAAAGCTTCGAGACCCATCCGGAACACCGGATTGAAATACGTGAAGAGAATGATCGGCACCGTGATGCCCGCACCGCGCAGGCGGTCCACTAGATCGAGAACTGCTCGGAGGGAGACGCCGTTCTTCAGTGCCCGCTCGGCCGCGCGCTGGTTGACGGGACCGTCCGCCATCGGATCCGAGAACGGCACACCCAGCTCGACCGCCGCCGCGCCCGCTTCGACGAGCCGGCGCACGAAGAGCTCGGTCGCCTGCAGATCGGGATCGCCCGCGGTGATGTACGGGACGAAGGCGGCCGAGCCTTTAGCCTTCATGCCCTGGAAGAGCGCGCCAATGGAGGTAGCGGGAACAATCATATCGACCCCAGATCCTTGTCCCCGCGGCCCGAGAGATTGACCAGCAACAGCTCGTCCTCTTTCATCTGCGGCGCGCGCTTGAGCGCGTACGCGACCGCATGCGAGCTCTCGAGCGCGGGAATAATCCCCTCGAGCCTCGACAGTTCGCGAAACGCCGCCAGCGCCTCGTCATCAGTGGCCGAGACGTATGTCGCGCGTTTCGCTTCCCAAAGCATCGCGTGTTCGGGGCCGACGGCCTGATAGTCCAGCCCAGCCGAGATGCTGTGCGTATCGCGCATCTGCCCGTCTTCGTCCTGCAGCATAAAAGTCTTCGTGCCGTGGAAGATCCCGAGCTCTCCGCCTGAGAAGCGCGCCGCGTGCTCGCCCGTCAGGATGCCGCGACCGCCGGCCTCAACGCCCGTCATCGCGACCGACTTGTCCTCCAAAAAAGCGTAAAAGAGCCCGATCGCATTACTGCCGCCGCCGACGCAAGCCACGAGCTCATTGGGAAGTCGTCCCTCGGCCTCCAGGATCTGCTCCCGCGCCTCACGCCCGATCACGGACTGGAAATCGCGGACCATCTGCGGATAGGGATGCGGGCCGAGCGCTGAGCCCAGCAGATAATAGGTCGACGAGATATTTGTGATCCAGTCGCGCATCGCTTCCGAGATTGCGTCCTTCAGCGTCTGGCTTCCCGCCTCGACCGGTACGACGCGCGCGCCTAGGAGCTCCATGCGCTTCACATTCGGCGCCTGACGCTTCATATCGACCGCGCCCATATAGACGATGCACTCCAACCCGAAAAGCGCTGCGACTGTGGCGGTCGCGACGCCGTGCTGGCCTGCGCCAGTCTCGGCCACGATGCGCTTCTTGCCCATGCGGCGCGCGAGCAGGATCTGGCCCACCGAATTATTGATCTTGTGTGCGCCCGTGTGCGCGAGATCCTCGCGCTTGAGGTAGATTTTCGCGCCGCCATATTTCGTGGAGAGCCTGCGGACCGGTGTGATCGGCGTCGGCCGGCCAACGAATGTCGCAAGGAGCTCCTCGAACTCAGCCAGAAAGGCAGGATCCGGGCGCGCGGCAGCGTACGCCGCCTCAAGCTCCCTGAGTGGGAGCGCCAAGGTTTCGGGAATGAATCTTCCGCCGTACTTTCCGAAGTACCCGCGCGAATCCGGAAAGGTCTCAGGATAGCTCATGGAACAACTCCTCGATTTTCTGATGATCCTTGATCCCTGGAGCGGATTCAACCCCGCTCGAGAGGTCAATAGCGAACGGCGCGACCTGGGCCCGGGCCTCGCGCGCGTTGGAGGCGTTCAAGCCGCCCGAGAGAATGACGGGCCCGTGGCTCTTGGCTTGAGCAGCGAGAATCCAGTTCGAGACTTTTCCGGTTCCTCCGAAATCACCTTGCGGCGAGACAGGAGCATCGAAAAGAAAACCCTGGAAGCCCTTGAGCTCAGCGAAACGATCGAGGTCTTTCAGGTCAGTGTATTCTACGAGGCGGAAAACCTTGAACCAAGGCAGATCGAGCGCTCCCGCCGTCTCGGGTGTCTCACGACCATGCAGCTGGTAGTGCGTGATGCCGGAGAGGCGCGCTGCCTCTTTCATCTGCTCCGCGCTTGCATCGACGAAGACCCCGACCTTGAGAAGCTGCGCGGGAAGCGCGCCCACGATCGCGGCCGCAGCTTCGGGCGCGATGTAGCGCGGGCTTTTTGGGTAGAAGATGAAGCCCACGGCCCAGGCTCCCAGCGCCGCAGCCTTTCGGGCGTCCTCCAGCCGCGTGATCCCGCAGATCTTGACGTTCATTGAGCGCATCCCCGCAGAAGCTCTCCGAGCGCGCGTCCCGGTTCGCCCGTCTTCATGAAATGCGTGCCGATCAGGAAGCCCTTGTAGCCCAGGCCACGCATCTTCAGCACGTCCTGCGCGGTCTTGAAGCCGCTCTCCGCGATCAGCGTCACTCCCGGAGGAACCAAGGGCGCGAGCCGCGCCGAAGTCTCAAGCGAGATCTGAAGCGTCTTGAGATCCCGGTTGTTCACTCCGATCAAATTCGCTCCGCAAGCCGCGGCGATTTGAAGCTCGACCTCGTCATGCACCTCGACCAGCGCGCTCAAGCCCCGAGCTTCCGCCGCACGAAGGAACGCCCGCGTCCCCTTCTCGCCGAGTAGCGCGACGATCAGAAGAACCGCGTCGGCGCCGTCCCGGAGCGCGCAGTCGAACTGGTACTCATCCACCATGAAGTCCTTCATGAGGAGGAG
>JAYVOO010000556.1:0-3473 GCA_043757905.1 Oligoflexia bacterium | reverse complement strand
TCGTCACGCTCTCCGAAATGAACTTCATCGCGAAGAACGCGGCCGAGCTGCTCGAGAACAAGAAGAAAGAAGTCACCGACTTCCTCGAGGCCCTCGATGACAACGACGACGTCCACCGCATCTACACGGCGATCAAGTAAACTAGCCCTGTGTCGCTTCAGACACATGACTTTGATCCACTTACAGCTGTCTAAACTTTGATTAGCCCGCGATCAGGGTCGGGAACGCGCCCTATAAGTTAAATAGCTGATATCCCCTCTAAATGTCATTTTGACACCATGCGGCTTACATCTTGCTTTACCTGATTGGGAATGAGCACTTCCATGCACGCACAGATGAACAGGAAGAAGAGAGACGGTTGGCGCAAGCTCACCCATATCCTTTCCCTCGGGCTGATCTCAGCCCAGCTCCTTTCACCGATCCAAGCGGCGATTGCCGATAGCGAATCTTATACGCGTGCGCAGCTTGACGAGATGATGAGGCAGTTTACGGGATCCTCCCCCGCCGCTCCCGCTCCCGCTCCCGCCGCCCACACGCCTTCGCCGGGCGCCGTCAAGGTTCCAGGGGTCGCGCCGAAACTCAAGCTCGCCAACAAGGATGCCGCAACAAAGGACGGAGTGAATGCCTTGGTCGGAACTCTCTCTGCGGTTCAGAATTCCGTCACCCCGAGCTCGCAGGCCGGCTGCATCGCACCTGAGCCCGCCAAGAAAGCCGAGAATTCCACGAGCGCCCCATCGGCAAAGAACTACTATTATCCCGGTAAAGGTGCTCTCGCATCGCTAAACTCCCAGTACGCCTTGAAGAAGAACAAATACTTCACCCACGAGATCCCTTCGCGCGAGGACCTCAAAGCCTTCATTGACTCGATCCCCGTGCACCCACTCGCGGATAACGGCGCCTGGAAGAACTGCCGCAAGGGAATCACGGACGGCTTCCCCCAGCAGGGCCAAAACTACGAGATCTATCGCAACAAGCACTGGGTCTCCAAGTCCGAGAAGTACGGGCCGCTCAGCGCTTCGAAGACCGCAGTCGTCGGCAACGTCTCCATCTTCGGCGGACCGCTCGACAGTGGCGTCGGGCTCGGTGAGGGCGGCGCACTCGACAGCAGATACCTGAGACTCCGCGGCTGGAACTGGAAACCCGAGAAAAAGGGCAACCTGACTCACTACGCGCTCGACCGCTCGAAACCCGCCAACCCGGATTACTACTGTGCCATGCGCTTCAACTACCGCCAGAAAAAGCCCAAGGACTGGTTGAAGAAACGCATCTTCATCTATGATCCGGTCAACAAGACCGGCGTCATCTGCCAGCCTGCCGACTGGGGACCGTCCGACACGGAAACGAACAAGATGGCCGACCTCTCACCTGCCTCGCTCGCAGCCCTCGGCCGCAAAGACGGCTCCGCGAAAGGCCTCAAGATGTCCTACGCCGACGACAATGCGCCGATCGGCCCCGTCGAGAACTCCTGTACGCCTGGCACTGTGGCTCAGGTCAACCACGCGGCCGACGACGTGCCGCTGGTCGCAAGTAACTGAACCTTCGCGACGTGCTCGTTAAATAAAGAGCCGAAGCGCCTGGGCAAGCTTCACCCACCGGTGATCCTGCGAGACGAGCCGCGCGGGCGCTTGAAGATCCGTGATCGGGGCGCGCACGATCTGTCCTCCGCGGTAGACGACGGCCTGGCCCCAAGCCTTTTCCATCACCATGCGCGCGACCTCGACGCCCATCGCAAGCGTCAAGAAGCGGTCCGTGGTGGTCGGATGCGCGCTTCGCTGCAGATGTCCGAGCACGACGTGGCGGCTTTCCCAGCCGGTATCCTTCTCAATCCACCTCGCGAGCCGTTCCGCGATCCCACCGAAGCGCTCCTGTTGCACGCTTTCGGCCACGCGAAACGAGACTTCAGGCTTCTCGCCGCTGGCTGCCGCTCCCTCAGACACTACAATCATGAGCCCGCGCTGGCCAGTGGCCTGCTTCGCGCGAATGTACTCGAGGAGCTTCACACGGGAGAACGGCCGCTCCGGGATCAGGATGACGTCCGCGTAAGAAGCAAGCCCACCACCGAGCGCGATCCAGCCCGCGGTGCGACCCATCGCCTCGACGACCATCACGCGTCGATGCGCGTTCGCAGTCGCACGAAGCGCATCGATCGCCTCGGCCACGACCGAGCAAGCTGTGTCATACCCAAACGTGATCTCAGTACCCGCCAGGTCGTTGTCGATCGTCTTCGGGACGCCGAGGAGCGGCAGCTTCGGACCGACTTTTCCCAGCGCCGCGAAAGTTCCGTCGCCGCCGGCCGCGATCATGCCTTCCACACCGAGGGCATTGAACTTCCGCAGGAACTCCTCCTCCCGGCCGTCGATCGTCGAGCGGTTGGACGTGCCAAGCAGTGTACCGGCCTCTTGATGGATGCCTTCGACCCTTTCCATCGTGATCGGCTTCACGCGGCCGTCAAAGACTCCCTCGAAGCCGTCGCAGATGCCGACGATCTCATAACCCGCGCCAAGAAGCGTGCGGGAAGCCGATTCAATGATGCCGTTCAGGCCGGGAGCGTCGCCGCCGCCCGTGAGTAGCGCGATTTTCATGGTCACCTCAGGGATTCGCGAATAATCTCAGGGTGACCCATGCTTGGCAAACTGAAACGCCTCCTCATCCAAAACAGCCTCACTCCGGACGAGGAGGACCGCGTCGATCGCGCGCTTCATCACATCAACTCCGCCGGCTTCGACCCTTGGGGCGTGGAGCCGGAAGCAATCAAGTCGTCCCTCATCGTGATGAGGTGGCCTTACCGCTACTACTTCCGGGTCAAGGTTTCTGGCATCGATGGCATTCCCTCAGGCCGCACGATCTTCATCGCCAACCACGGCGGGCAGCTTCCAATCGACGGCATGATCGTTGGCCTCTCGCTCCTTCTCGACGCTGAGCCACCGCGGATCGTGCGCGGCATGGTAGAGCGCTGGGCTCCGACTGTGCCTTTTATCAGCACCCTCTTCTCGCGTGCGGGCCAGGTCGTGGGCGATCACCGCAACTGCCGTTCGCTACTCGAGGCGGGCGAGTCGGTGATGGTTTTCCCTGAAGGAGTGGGTGGCAGCGGCAAGACCATCCAGAAAGCCTATCAGCTGCAGAGCTTTGGAACCGGCTTCATTCGGCTCGCACTCGAGACGCGCACACCGATCGTACCGGTCGCGGTGATCGGAAGCGAGGAAACCTATCCGAGCATCTACAACGCCGAATGGCTAGCGAAGATGATCGGCGCCCCTTACATCCCGGTGACGCCTTTTTTCCCGCTTCTAGGTCCCATCGGCGCGCTGCCCCTGCCTTGCAAGATCACGCTTCGCTTCGGCAAGCCAATTTTATTCGAGAATGATCCGGACGCGCCCGAAGCGGAAGTTGAGGGCTTGGTCGGCCGCGTGAAGAAATCGCTCCAGGACGAGATCAACAAAGGTATCCGCAAGCGCGGCGGTAAGATCTTCACG
>JAYVOO010000555.1:0-3480 GCA_043757905.1 Oligoflexia bacterium | reverse complement strand
CGCGTCAACCAACACTCCCGACCAAGTCACCGTCCTGGTCTTCAAGGACAACTACGCTTCCCGCACGTTTCAAATTCCGCTGAAGTGGTTTGGCCGTTTCGGGATGCTTCTTGGGGTGATGGCCGGCCTGACATTCTTGAGTCTTTTCTTCGCCTTGAAGTACTATCAAGTCGCCAAAACGGCCGACCCTGCCAGACTTCAAGAACTGGAAGCGGCGCTCGTCGACATGAAAGCCCGTGCGCTCGCACCGGCCGTTCCGGTCGCGCCCGTCAATCCGCCGACGGCGGTCTCGCCTGCTCAGCCCGTCGTACTAGCTCCCGTTCAAGCTCCGCCGAAAGTGGTGCCCGCCCCGCTTCTCTTCACCGCGCTTCCGTCGTTGGTCGCCGCGCCCCCCGCGAATCCCAATGCGGTGCCGATCACAATCCATGCTCCAGTCGTCCGCTGGAATGGCAAGACTTTGACGGCTCGTTTCGAGCTTCAATACAACCTGCTCGATAAAGGCAGCCAGCAGGGCCGGATCCTGCTCCTGGCGCGCGGCCCGAGCACGCTGCTGAGCTATCCCGCGGGCGCCATCAATCCGGGAATGAAAGAGACACTGATCGATCCGGAGAAAGGCGAATACTTCTCCGTCAGCCGAATTCGCGCCGTCGAGGCGAACTTCGGCCCGATGCCTACCGGGCACGAGATCAATCAACTCGAAGTCCTCATCCTCAGCTCGAGTTTCCAGATCCTGATCCATCAAATGCTACCGGTCGAGGGCGCTCAGGCCGTCGACGGAGCAGCGCCGCCGCAGTCCCAGCCCAAGGTCGCTCCGAGGATCATCACCCCGCCCAAGACCCGCGTGGAACCGCACAGGCCCAAGGCCCGCGCGACTGAGGCTGCGCCCGAGGAATCCGAAGCCGAAGTGGAAACCACTCAGCCGGACAGCGCGGACGCTCCTCCCGCCGCCGAGCCCGAAGCCAACCCGGCCACCGAGCCAGGGACGAATCCATGAGCCGCAACCAAGTGAACGAGGCCGCCGTCACGCTGATCGCCGAGGGAGTGCGCCTCGAGGGACACCTCACCTTCAGCAACGTCACGCGAGTCCAGGGCGTGCTCAAGGGCGAAATCGAGGCCACCGAAGGCAGCATGCTCATTTTCGGGGAGACCTCGCTCGTTGAGGGCACAGTCCGCGCGGATACGCTGATCATCGACGGCTACGTCGAAGGCCGCATCTCTGCGCGCAAGAAGGTCGTCATCTCCCGCACCGGACGCGTCGTGGGTGATATCTATGCCCCTTCCGTGCGCATGGAGTTCGGCGCGTATTTCGACGGCAAGTGTGACGCCAACCCGACGCACCTGACCCCCGGGCCGGCGGCTAAAGCAGATCCTGAACTGAAACCTGCCGCACTTTGAATTTCTTGAAATCCTTCGCCAGGCTTTTCTTGATCTCGGCAGCGTCGCCGGCGATCACGATGACCGCATCGTCCAAAGTGAGCGCCTTGCGCATGGCAGCCTGCACTTGGTCAAGCGTGACGGCACGGACCCGTGGTACGAACTGATTCAGGTAATTGGGGCCTAGATCGTAGAGATAGGACGCAACCCAGCGCGAGGCGATCGCCTGAAGGGTGGAGGTCGAAAGCGGAAAGCTGCCTTCGATGTAGTCCTTGGCCATCTTGACTTCAGGCCCTTCGATCGGGCCCTTCTTGAGATCCGCCAACACTTCCATCGTCTTCTCAAGCAACTTACCGACACTCTCGTTACGAGTCGCGGCGGAAACCGTGAAACTCGAAAGTTCACGGGAATAACTGAAGCCGCTTCGGATCCCGTAGGTCAGCGAGAGTTTGTCTCGGATGAGAGAGTTCAAGCGGCTATTGAAATACTCGCCTAGAAGCGTGTTGCCCACGGTGAGCGGGAAATGCGCAGGGTCGTTGATTGGGGGCGCACGGAACCCCAGGCGGACCTGCGCTTGATTGAGGGCCGGGCGGTTGACGAGGAGGATTTCCTGCCGCTTGGGCTTTCCGATGCGCGAATCCGTGTACTTCCTGACCTCGCGTGCAGGCTCCTCGCCCGCCCACTTTCCGAACGCGGCTTCCACCTTGGGACGGAACTCTTCAGCATTGATGCTGCCAACAATAAGGAGCAGCGAGTTCTTCGCCGTAAAGTGCTTCTTGTAGAAAGCGGTGACATCCGCGGGCGTTACCTTGCGAAATTCCTCGACCGAGAGAAAGCGGCCGCGCCCATAGATCGAGTCTGCGCTTAGGCTGCGTTGGTAGGCCAGGCCCGCGAGCGTCTCGCCGTACTCGGAGATATGCGACCAGCGGTCGAGAAGGCGGGCCTGCTCGCGCCGCACTTCGACTTCCGGCAAATCCGGCTGGGTCGCGATCTTCGCGAGAAGATCGAGGAGCGCCGGGGCGTCGGGAGCGAGGCCGTGAATACCCAGATTGAACGTGTCCTCGTCGGTGCTCGTGTACTGGCTCGCCCCGAGCACCTCGATGGAACGCGCGATCTCCTGTGCCGTACGGCCCGCGGCCCCGCGCTGAAGCGCCTGGGAGACGAGCTCCGCCGTGCCGCTTTTTCCGGCCGGATCATCTCGGTAACCGGAGTTGACGAGCAGGCTGATGTCGACGACCGGTATGTGGTCGCTCACGAACCAGATGATCTTCAGGCCGTTGGAAAGCGTCTCGATCTTAGGCAGCGGAAGCTGGATGTCGGCCCGTGCGGTCGCACCGGATAAAAACCCGACGGAAGCCGCCAGCAGCGCGATCGGAAGAATTACCGCTCTCATTTCTTGCCCCTCTTGCCATCAGCCTGCTTCACTTTGGCTTTCGGATTCACCTTGGAATTCGGAGCCGCTTCCGGCTTGAGAATCGTGACGACCGAGCGGTTGTTCGGGCTCAGGTACTTCTGCGCGACCCGGGCAACGTCGGCCGAGGTGACTTTCAGGTATTTTCCGAGGTCGTTGGCGAAGCGGTAAGGATCGTCGAAGATCGTCTGCACCATTCCGATGAGATTCGCCATCCCGGACGGTGTCCGGACATTGTCGACGAGCTGGACCGTCAACTGCCGGACCGCCCGCTGAATCTCGTCCTGCGCCGCCGGAAGTCTGCCGTCCTGGATCTGGCCGATCAGCTGATCGAGCTCGCGCTCCGCCTGCGCGGCTGGCAGGTCGCCCTTCATGATACCGCTGATGATGAAGAGACCGGGATAGGTCGGAGTAAACGCGGAGCCTGAGATCCCAGCGACGATATCCTTCTCCTCCACCATGCGGCGGTAGGCCCTCGAGGCGGTCCCTTCGAACAGCACATTGGCGAGCACGTCGAGCGAGTACGAGTCGTCCTGGGTAGCGGAAGTGATGTGATAGGCCTGGGCGAAGCGCTCGGAGCTGACGGCGTCGCGCACCTCGAGCCGGCGCTCTTCCTCTTGCTCAGGCTCGTCGGTGATGCGTCGGTCGGGGCGCGGCTGGGGTGCGATCGGCTCGTAATACTTCTTAAGCATCTT
>JAYVOO010000554.1:0-3482 GCA_043757905.1 Oligoflexia bacterium | reverse complement strand
GCGAGGCCAAGCTCCGACTTGACCCCGTCCAACACGCCTTGTACGAAATGGGCATTGAGCTTCTCGCCTGAGAGATCGCTTACGCGGTCGAACTTCTGCTCGAAACGAATGAGTGGCGTTTTGCCATAGTGTCCCAGGCAGCGGATGATGTCCTTGAGATGGTAGCGGTAGAACCCACCGCTCGTGGTGAGGAGCGGCGAGTAAGTGCCGCCGACCCGAAGCTCGTGCGCGAAGAGCGGCCGCGACTCCGGCGCGTTCACGTCGAGGAATTCGAGGAAATGGCTTTGCACTGCGAGCACCGAGCCCTGCTGTCCCCAGACTGGGATCGAAACGACGCCTTCGGTGGCGAGCAAACCCTTGGCTTGGATCTCTGCGCCGGGAAAGAGCGCCTGCAAGCCCGGGATAAAGTCCGCGGAGGGACCGTCGGTCCAGCAGGAGATCAGCTTGAGCTCGGGCCAGATGGCGCGCGCATTCAACTCTCCTTCGCGCGCGATCCCCTGCTCGATCTCGTGCGCTCGCTCAGAAGGAAGTGCCGCGAGCAGCTCCTCTCGACGCTCGCGGATGATCTCAAGGATGCGGATCGCGAACGTCGGGCTCCAGACCGACATGAATCCCAGATCCGGATCGGCCATGAGTCCATAGGCGGTTTTCCACTGCCAACGCGTAAGACTCTCCTCGCGCGCGAGCGACGTCGGCAGCGAGCTCAGGCGGCTCCAACCCCAACGCTCGATCCCGCTCACGTACTCCGTATCGTCTTCGAAGCCGATCGGCGTGCCGCCAATCGTGCGCTCATGGAGGCGCGTCGCCGGCGAGACTGACCAGTAACCGCTCTTGCCAGCCACCGAGGGACAGTTGCGAAGCAGATCGTGGAACCAGACGCTCATCGCGCCCTGGAACTCGCCCAGTAGCTCGGGAGTATAAGGAATCAGTTTGTTCGCCGCCGAGGAGCCGCTGGTGCGCTCGAAAATTCGGGGCTCGGTAGCGGTCAGTACATTTCTTTCTCCGCGCGCGGCCCGGTCCACCCACGGCGCGAGCCGGTCGAAATCAGTGATCGGGACCTGGTCTTGGAAACCCCTCAGAGAACGGATGGAAGAGAATCCATGCGCGCGCCCGTAAGCGGTGTCCACGTTTCGTGCGAGAATGTCGTGAAGCTTCGACTCCTGCGCTCGTAGCGGCTCCTGGCTAGCCTCGAGAAACGAGCTCCACTTCTTGTTAGTGCTACTGAGATAGGCCTTCTGAATGAGCAGCCTCTGGGACTGCTTGAATGCCCGCGTGATTTTCCCCATCTTTCCAAATTCCCCCAAACCTGATGCCCTTATACTGCGTTGCGTTACAAATGGCAAACCGGACACATTTTATAGTACTGATTTAGTCAACTATTAAAGCCTGTCCTTGGGTTAGTATTCCAAACTCTAGGCGAAACAGCTCATTCCGGCGTCGCGACCTCGAAGTCAGCCGCCCGGGCGAGGCCAAAGATGGGTAGGCGGGCGCTCGCCCTTTTGCAAGTAAGCCTCGAACTCCTTCAGCCTCTGGAGCTGGTCGTCGCGAACGGAGGTCTGCCGAACTTTCTGCTCCTGCGTGCGTCGGTTGCGCTCGTCAAAGAGAATCTGCAGAAACGCCTTGCGCCGGTCGATGAACTCCTTGACGTACGTCCGCCGATCCGGAGACTTCGGATTATCAGCGAAGAATTTGTGTCGGAGGTCTGTCTCCTTCGTTTCCCATTCCTTGAGGCGAACGGCCTGAGAAGCTTTCAGGTCGCGGAGCTCCAGCCCGTGCCGGTGCTCGAGGGCACGCAGCTCGTTGGCCTGCGCGCGCTTGAACTCAATACGGATCCGATTGCGCTCATAGGGAGAGACTTTGTCCGGGACGGCGGCCGCGCCCGAAGCCGGCAACTTCCCGGACACGGGCAAAGCGCTCGAGGTCGAAGAGGGTTCCGCGCTGGGAACGGTCGACGGCGAGGCGAAGGCCGGCGACGCGCACGCGACGCTGACCAGAAAAATAAGTGTCAGGCGGGGCCCGGAGAACGCGATCAGATTCATTTTGCATTTGCGTGTTTCCCGAGCCCCGGGCCTGAACTACTTCAGGGACTCAGGGCACGTCGCCCTCGGTGATAGTCTGGATGCGGTCGATTTTAAACCCATAGCCGTCGATGATCGAGTCGGACTTGAGCCGGATGGTCACCGTATCCCCTTCGAGATACTCGGTTGTGTAATCGGTCAGGGTCCCAGTCAGGCTATCCATAGCCTGACCCGTCGAATCTTCCAACGTGATCATATCGTAGTTGGCCTCCACATCAACTTTTTCAAAGTGAATGCGGATGTATTTAGCCCCGGGATGGTTGATCACGTAGGTCAAATCTTGACTGACCCCATAAGGATGTGCGGATTCGAGCGCGGATTCCGCGGTCTTCCAGTCCGTCTCGAGCGGTTCAGGCGGACGTTTGGTCACCCTACCGTGGAGCGCTCCGAAAGCGTTCATGCGCCCTTTCGCCCCGACCCTAGCGCGAAGCCCTGGCAGGTAGTCACTCGAGTCCATGAGGCGCCTCTTGACGTCCACATAGGTCAGCGTGGGAAAAGCCGATAGGAGCAAGGCCGCGACGCCGGCCACGTGTGGGGCCGCCATCGAGGTGCCACTCATCTTGTCGTACTTGCCCCCCTTCACAGTGCTGTAGATGTCCACGCCGGGTGCGGCGATGTGGACCGTCTTCTTCCCGAAGTTCGAGAACTTCGCGAGATGGTCGCGGTTGTCCGTGGCCGCGACTGCAATCATGTTTTGCGTCACATAACTGGCGGGATAGGACGGCGTCAGGTCGTTGGACATGCTGTCGTTGCCCGCGGCCGCGACGAAGACGACACCCGCCGCTTCGGTGGCTTTCACGGCGCTCTCCAGGATCTCGGAATACATGGTTCCGCCCCAGCTGTTGCTCATGATCCGCGCGTTCATCATCCGCGCGTAATTGACCGCCTCGACCGCGCCTTCCATCGAGCCGCCGCCGTCCTGGTCGAGGAACTTCACAGGCAGCAGGCTCACGCTCCAGTTGATGCCGGAAATGCCCTTGCCATTGTTCCCGACCGCTCCGATGACTCCCGCGCAATGCGAGCCATGATCGTTATCATCAAAAGAAAGCGCGGTGTGATCCACGAAGTTGAAGCCGTGCACGTCGTCGATAAAGCCGTTGCCGTCGTCGTCCTTCTTGTTCTTCTCCTTCGATCCCGACTCGCCTTTGTTCGTGTAGAGGTTGGCCTTGAGATCCGGATGGGTCCAGTCGATGCCCGTATCGATGATGGCGACAAGAGTCTTCAGGCTGCCGTGCAAACCTTCCTGCCACAGCGGCATGATACCGATGTCGGCGCCGATCGTGCCGACCTGCTTTTCTTCGTCTACTTGGCCGGTGTTTCTGAAGCTCCAGACCTTCCCGAGATCCGGATGGGTCCAGTCGATGCCCGTATCGATGATGGCGACAAGAGTCTTCAGGCTGCCGT
>JAYVOO010000553.1:0-3493 GCA_043757905.1 Oligoflexia bacterium | reverse complement strand
CGTCGGAGACTGGCGCGAGCTGAAGTTCGTTGGCGACTACTGCCGCGAAGAAGCCAACGCAGTATTGAAGCGCGCAGGCCTGAACGGTAAAGGTACGAAGGGGCTACAGTATTCGATCGGAACCATGATCGAGTTACCGCGCGCGGCGCTCACCGCGGGCGAGATCGCCAAGTACGGCGAGTTCTTCTCCTTCGGAACGAACGACCTCACACAGACGACTTACGGGCTCTCGCGCGACGATTCTGGACTCTTCCTGAAGGATTA
This sequence comes from Oligoflexia bacterium, assembly GCA_043757905.1. GTDB lineage: Bacteria > Bdellovibrionota > UBA1018 > UBA1018 > UBA1018 > JAYVOO01. The sequence continues at coordinate 3,229 of JAYVOO010000553.1, read as the reverse complement.
TCTCGACGCCAAGATCTACGAGAAGGACCCATTTGCTTCGCTCGATCCGCTCGGGGTCGGGCGTTTGATGGAGATCGCGATCCGCGAAGGCAAGGCGACGCGTCCCGACCTGAAAGTCGGAATCTGCGGCGAGCATGGCGGCGATCCGTCGTCGATTCGTTTCTGTCAGTCCGCCGGCCTCGATTACGTGAGCTGCTCGCCTTACCGCGTGCCGATCGCGCGCTTGGCGGCGGCACACGCCGAGATCGCTTCGCGAACTGGAAAACCTCTGCGAGACGCCCGGAAAAGGCGCCGCAATTAAGTGATTCAGCGGCTGACTTCGGCGAAAACTTGATCGAGCGCTTCCTTCGGTCCGGACGCGGTCGGCAGATGCTCGTTGTAGCGGGTGATCAACCAGTCAGGCGAATAGTTCGGCGCGCGCACGAGGTTCAGGCTCGACTCGAGGGCGCCCATCGCGGGCATCACGTGGGCGTTAGTCTGGGGATCGACGAGCGCCGCGAAGAATTCAGTCGTGCGGCGTAGGTTGTCGAGGTTGTAGCCCTGCTTGCTCAGCTCGGCAGCTTTCTCGACGGCCGCGCGGTCCTTGAAGATAAAGCGGGTCTGGGGATTCTGATCATCGGACTCTTGGATGCTCAGCAAGTAGGAGTGCATCTGCTTGAACTGCGAGAATTCCACGCCTGCGTTCTCGAGCTCGCCGGCCTTGGCTTGGGCCTCGGAGTCGGAGTAAAGCGGCGTGCCTTCGGTAGAGGCCAGTCCGCCGAAATAAGCCTGCGGCTCTGAGACGGGAGCGGAGCCGTTCTTTGCGGCCTTCTCCATGTCGGCGCGCGCGGCTGCGGCGATGTCCGTGGGCTCGATGGGGTGCGGCGTCTCGTTGGTTTCGGCCCGCACTTCAGCGCGCAGATCGGGCTGGATCGCGCTCGTCGGGGACTCGCCTGGAGTCGGACGTTTCGAAACGATCGTGAAGTCTTGCACGCTGGTAAGCGGCGAGGGCGAAGCGGCGGGTGCGAGATCGGAACTCGGAAGCGGGCTTGGTGCGACCAGCTCGGGCGCTGGAGAGGTGCCGCCCGTGGGGGCTTCTACCTGATTCGAGTTGCCGACGGCGGCCGAGTTCCCGGATCCGATGCGGCCTGTGAGGGTATGCGGGGGTTCCTGCCGCGTGCTGCAGGCGCCGAGACCGAAAGCTCCACCGAGACAGAACATCCAGGCCGTACCCCAAACCAAGTTTGAAAAAGACTTCATCATAAACTTTCTCCACTCTGCTTCCACTCAACTGCCCGGACATTTCAACTGGTCAGACGGGCTATCTACTCTTCTAGTGTGGCAGAGATGACACATTGTGTCAAGTACTGGTATCGGATAGTCCCTGACTCAAGTGATGTCACTGTAACCATTAGATAACTTATAATTGACTATATTGGTCAAGTTTGCTATTCTGCTCAACGCGTCCGGTAATGACAAGGGATGAATGCCCGGACGAAAGCGGTACTCTCTCATCCCCATTTGGAGCGCAGTTCATGCTGAAGCAATCGTTTTTCGCCCTACTCCTTTTACTTCCGACCGCGCCAGCATTCGCTGCCGAGGTCTTTTCCGCTACCGAAGACGAGATGGTCGTTAGAAATCCCGAGCCGCTGGCGATCCGCAGGCTGCCGTCCATCCCTTCCAACACTCCCAAGTCGCGCGGCCCCCGCGCCGCAGGCCAAATTCAGCGTACGCCCAAAAAACGCAAGATGGTGAGTGCTGTGCCTGCTGACGGCTCGTACGACGGGCTGGACTCGGGCGAAACCTCAAAGCCTCGTAAACCCCAGAAAAAGCAGATGGCCGGCGTGGCCGCGCCCGCTCGCGAAACCAAGCTTCCGGCCGAATCGCGCTCAAAGGTTCAACCCGCGAATGAACTTGCCGAGTTTGATCTGGTTCCGAAAGACCAGCTGGAGCCGCTTGCGCGTCGACTGAGTTTGGTTGAGGAGATCATGCGCCGACACGCGCGCGCATACGACTACCGAACGTACACGATCAAGGAGCTCCAGGATATTCTGGCCCAGCTCGAGACGGATGCCGCTCACGAGGCGGAAACCCAGATCGAGGCTCCTCCCGAATACAAGGAAATGCCCGGCACCTGAGGCCTTGCCTGGAATGCCCGACCTCGCTAAGGTCGGGCCATGCAAAAAAAGCTCGCGCTCGCCGCCGTCCTTCTCACGCTCCCTCTTGGCTTCGTCTCCTGCTCCCAGCCCAAGGTTTCGGTTGCGGGCGACATCGGCGACAAGCTGCACTTTCCGCAGGAGAAGCATCTCCGGAACGTCCGCCAGCTCACCCAGGGCGGCACGAACGCTGAAGCTTACTGGTCCTTCGACGGCAAGCACCTGAGCTATCAGGCCAAGGGAGCTAAAGGTTCGGCGGGACCGGCCTGCGACCAGATCTACTCGATGCGCGCCGACGGCTCCGAGAAAAAACGCATCTCGACCGGCGACGCGCGGACGACCTGCTCTTATTACTTCCCGGCGACCGAGCGCATTCTTTATTCGAGTACCGCTTCCCGCGGCGCCGGCTGCCCGCCGAACCCAGACATGAGCAAAGGTTACGTCTGGCCGATCTACGACAGCTTTCGCATGTACAGCTCCAAGCCAGACGGCACCGACACTTTCGAGCTGGAACCCGGCGCCCCCCGCGCTTACACCGCCGAAGCGACCGTCTGCCATGACGGGAGCATGGTCTTCACGAGCGACCGAAGCGGAGATCTCGAACTTTACACCGCGAAGCTTGATCCGATGGGCACAATCAGCGCCGTCAAGCAGATCACCCACCGGCTGGGTTACGACGGCGGTGCGTTCTTCTCGCCCGACTGCAAGCGGCTGGTCTGGCGCGCTTCGCGCCCGAAAGAAGGCAAAGAGGCGAAAGAGTACCAGGATCTTTTCAAGAAGCATCTCGTCCGCCCCACTGAGCTCGAGATCTACGTCGGCAACGCAGACGGTACCCAGGTCCAGCAGGTGACGAGGCTGGGCGCCGCGAGCTTCGCGCCGTTCTTCACGCCCGATGGAAACGCAGTGCTCTTCGCATCCAACTTCCGTAAACCTGGCGGCCGGAGCTTCGACATCTACAAGATCAACGTCAATGGTACGGGTCTTGAGCGCATTACTTTTTCAGACACCTTTGAAAGCTTCCCGATGTTCTCGCCCGACGGCAAGCAGCTGGCCTTCTCATCCAACCGCAACGCAACCGAGCCGCACGAGACCAA
>JAYVOO010000552.1:0-3494 GCA_043757905.1 Oligoflexia bacterium | reverse complement strand
CGGGCTTCGCGATGCTCACTGGCAGCGTCACCGCCCAGATCAACAAGATCAATCTCGATGACCGCAGGCTACAACGCTCGGGCGACCCCATCGAAAGCAGCCAATGGGGCTTAGGCGTGAGCCCAGGTAAATGGGGCTTCAGCATCGCCTATTACTCGCCGCAGACCGAGAGCGGCATCTACGTCTCGCCCAATACCGGTGACACGACCAAAGCGGAGGTCTCGCTCAAGGAGCTGCGCTTCACGGCGGCCCGGTCCTTTTTCGACGACCGGAGACTGGCGGTCGGCGCGAGTCTCGAACTGGTGAAAGCCATTCGGGAGCTGGGCGAGGAATCCGCCAATGCTTACGGTCTGAGCTATCGATTGGGAGCCCTTTATCGGCTGCCCAGGCATTTCATCTTGGGGGCCAGCTTCTCGCCGCAATCCTCAGTCGGACCCGCGAAGAATCCCGATCAAATGCTCGTGATGCCCGGCTTCAATCGCACGGTCGTCCGGCCGCTCATCGCGGGCCTAGGCCTGGGTTGGATCCCGAACCGCTTCTTCAAGGTGGCTTCGAGTTTCTCGTTCGTCGGGGCGACAGAAAATACGGCGCTCCTAACTGACGAGAGCGTGGCCGTGGGAGGCTCGCCCAATTGGGTGCCGCGAGTCGGCGCGAGTTATGTCCTGGCGGAATTCCATAACTTCAAAGTGGAAGGGGCGGCTGGCTCCTACTTCGAGATCTCGCGCCTTTCGAACGGCGGCAACCGCCTGCATGTCACGGGCGGCCTCGAAGCCAACCCTTACTTCATCAACTTGGGAGCGGGCTTCGACGTCAGCACGGATTACCGCAATGTCATCGTGTCCGTCGGTCTCGACATCGTACGTACGGCGCGCGCTTTCGACATCATACCGTCCGACCCGGTGCCGGCATATAATGGTACGTTCCCAAACATGAACCACGTTTCGGCGGACGGCCTACCGGACGCGCTGACCGTCGGAGAAACCAAGAACTTCGAGGCTCCGAGCGTCGAACAAGTCAGCAAGATCGTCGGACAGGTTCCTGAGAATATCGCGAAGAAAGTCGCTGGAGAGAAGACGACAGTCGAAGTAAAAGTGGCCAAAGACAAGAAGACGAAAGAAAAAAAGGACAAGCGGGACAAGAGAGACCTGAAGGAAAAGAAGACCAAAGAGAGAAAGGGCAAAGCGGAACCCAAGACCGAACCGAATGACGAACCGAGCAGTGCGCCGAGCTCGAAAGTTGGCCTCATGGAACCGCCGACGCCTTCCCCCACGGCCACGAACCTCGAGGCCCCGACACCCGGTGAGCGCGGGCCATGAGCCGCTGTTTATTTATAGCCGAAGCAATCCAACACGAAGGCGTACTCTGCGGCCTGCTCATGTAAGTACTCGAAGCGCCCGCTCGCGCCGAAATGGCCGAAGCCCATGTTGGTTTTAAAAAGGATGCGCCGCGATCCCAACTTCAATTCGCGGAGTTTCGCCACCCACTTCGCGGGCTCCCAATAGGTGACGCGCGGATCGTTGAGCCCGCAGGTCACGAACATCTCCGGGTAATGCTTCCGCTCGACGTTGTCGTAAGGCGAGTAGCTCTTCATGTAGTGGTAGTAGCGCTTGTCCTCGGGATTCCCCCACTCCTTGTACTCCGTCTGCGTGAGCGGTAGGTTCCGGTCGAGCATCGTATTCAGGACATCGACAAACGGTACGTGCGCCGCGATAGCACCGAAGAGCTCGGGCCGCATGTTCATGCAGGCCCCCATCAGCATCCCGCCTGCGCTCCCGCCGCAGGCGGCGAGATACCCGGGCTTCACGTACCTCTCTTTCAACAAATGCTCGGCGCAGGAGATGAAATCTTTGAAGGTGTTTTTCTTCTTCAGAAATTTCCCGTCCTCGTACCACTCGCGTCCCATCTCGGAGCCGCCGCGGATATGCGCGAGCGCGTAGACGAAGCCGCGGTCCACGAGCCGAAAGATGTCGCGCCTCATAGGGAAAGCATCGGGCATGTTCGCGCCGTAAGAGCCGTAACCGTAGAGATAGCCGGGCGCGAGCCCGTTCCTCTTGAACTTGCGGTGGTAAACCAACGTGAGCGGAATCTTCGCGCCGTCGTGGCCTTTCACCCAGAGGCGCTCGCAGCGGTAGTCGGCGGGCTTATGGCCCTTGACTTCCTTCACCCTGAGAACCTTCCGGCGCCGGGTGCGCATATCGTAGTCGATGGTCGAATCGGGCACGATCGGTGACGAGTAATTGATCCTGAGGGTGGTCGTCTGGAAGTCGAGATTCACGCCTTCGGAAAGCGAATAGGCCGGGTCCTGGACGGCGATCCGGTGGCTCTTGCCGCTCTTGAGATCGTGCACGCGCAGGTGAGGTAGACCGTTCTCGAGCTCGCCGATCACCAGATGGTCCTGGTAGACGGAGAAGCCCTCGCGGAAGATCTTCTTCGAATTCGGGTAGACGGTCTTCCAATTCTTTTTGGCGTGGGACGAGACCGGCGCCTTCATAACCTGGAAGTTCTCGCCGCGCAGGTTGGTCAGGATCCAGAACTCGTCGCCCCGGTGATCCACCATGTACTCGAGACCTTCCTTACGGGGCTCGAAGCATCGGAATTTTCCGAGAGGGTCAGCGGCGTCGAGATACCAGGTCTCACTCGTGACCTTGCCACTCGCATCGATGAGGATGTAGCGCCCGGAGAGGGACTTCGAGACGTTGACGAAGTGCTTGGGGTCTTTCTCCTCGTAGACCAGTATGTCCTTCTTCGCACTCTCGCCCAGTCGGTGGCGAAAGACCTGGTAAGGACGAAGGTTCTTATCGAGGACGACGTAGAAGAGCGTCTTGTTGTCGGAAGCCCACGCGAAAGAGCCGCTCGAGTTCTTCAGGCGGTCCGTGCCCATCTTGCCGGTCGTTAGATCCTTCAGGAAAAGATCGTAGCGCTCGGACCCATCGAAGTCTGCGCTGAAAAAGAGCAGCCGGTCATCCGGGCTGACGCGCGAGCCGGTCGTGTGAAAGTATTTCTTGCCCCGGGCGAGCAGGTTGCCGTCGAGGACGATCTCCTCGCGGCCCCGCGGCCCGAGCTTGCGGCAGGAGATCGCGTATTGCTTGCCCTTCTTGTAGCGCACGTAATAGTAGTATTTTCCGCGGCGCGCGGGTGGCGAGGTGTCGTCCTCCTTGATCCGTGCCTTCATCTCCTTGAAGAGCCGGGTCTCCAGGCTTTTGAGCGGCTTCATCTCCGCTTCGAAGTAAGCGTTCTCGGCGCGCAGATGCTTCATCACCGCCGGATCGCTCTTTTCCCTCATCCAGAAGTAGTCGTCGATGCGAAGATCGCCGTGGAGCTTGAGCTTCTTAGGACGCTTGGGAGCGATCGGAGGACTGGACTTTTTCATAGGTCCGGTGATCGTAAACTCACCCGTTCAGGAAGAACAGGACAATGCCGAGCAACCTGGGGCCGAGCGCGCCCACTCGGGCCGCTTGGCCGCCAGCTCCTCTTCCGCGGGCTGATCATCATAG
>JAYVOO010000551.1:0-3504 GCA_043757905.1 Oligoflexia bacterium | reverse complement strand
GTCCGTTCGAAAGACGTCGAGCGTTCGGGGCTCGATGTCCTCGATCGCATGGAGCAGCTCAATCGCGGAGGCGGGATCGATTCCTAGCCGCTCGACCTGGTCTCGAGTCGCCGAGAAGTAGCGATGCGGCAAGAAATCATTAATCAGTTCGCGGAGCGAGCGCCTCAGGATCGAGTGTCCTTCGCCGAAGTCTGTCACGTCCGCGAAGTTGTAGCCGTCACCGACTTTGCCATCGGGCGGGGAGCCCGCAAACCGGTTTCGGTTCTCAATCCGCGTCGTGTGCAGGTAGACGTAGGCGTCCTCGAGCTTGCCGCCCTGGTCGAGCACTTGCTGGGCGGCCATCAAAATCAGCTGGCCGAATAGGAAGCGGAAGCGGCCTTTGCCCACGAGATTGCTGCCAGCGATGAACTCGAAGATGTGTTTTTCCTTCGAGCGGTCGATCCGGGCGGCGAAGGCCGCGAAGCGCGTTTGCTTCATGAACGCGACTTCCACGTTACGGGTCTTGGTGATGTTGAGATCGACGTCGAATGCCGCGGGCACCTGACCCGCTGAGAGGAGCAGCGTGCTGGTCGTGTGCTCCCCGGGGTTCAAGTCCGATAGACCTGCATGCTCGGGCCTGCCCGCGCCTTGCTCGAAGATCCGAAGCGCGCTCACGGACCCCGCGGCCAAGCCCCGCGCCGCCCGTAGCAGATCGCGGTACTCCGCCTCCGAGAAGTTCTTCCGGCGCAGCATCTCCTCGGCGCTCCGGACCCTAAGCTCATAAGCCTTCACGCCCACAGTCTCGGAGTAGCTTTCGGTTTCCATGCGATAGGTCTGACCGTCGTCCGTCGATACCGGCAAGTAAATCTGGTCACGCTGCACGCCGTAGCCATGGATCACTTCGATCCGAGCGCCCGCGAGATCCACTGGGTGCAGATCATTCGAAGCGGGGTTGCGCTCGGGCCGCGATAGCCCATGGGAGCACGCGGAAAGCGCGCCGAGCGAAAGAGCGAGAAATGCGAGTGGCCGAGCTACAGTCATCCACTCCTCTCATCGGCAATCAGGCGCCAAGAATGGAGAGCACCCTCTTCACCGAGAGCTCGGTCACCTGCTTGAAATCATTTCCGCTCTCCGTGAACGGTAGGACCCAGGCCCCGGTCACGATGCTCTGGATCTCGAGCGACAGTTCATTGACATCGGCGTCGCGCGGGAGTTTGAAACGTTTTTTTGCCAGACCCTCGTAGATGATCGCGCTGACTCGGCTTCGGCCGACTGCCCGGATCCTCGCATTCATCTCCGCGAAAACGGGATTTAGGCAGGACTCGTAATAGAAGTAAAGCCAGAGCGAAAAGCGCTCACGGTTGTCCCGCGCCCAGTTGAAATGGGCGCGTAGGTAGGCGGTCATGAGCTTGCGCGGATCATCTGTCACTTCCTGAACCGCCTCCACCACGTTTTCGCGCAGGTGATCGAGGAGCGCCTGCACAGACTCAATCAATAGGCTCTCGGAGGTCGGAAAGTAGTAATGAACGAGGGGCGGCGGGACTTTGGCCCGCTTGGCGATCTCCGCGATCGAGGTTCTGGCCGGACCCAGCTCCATAAAACACCCCAAAGCCGTCTGAAGGATCAGGTCTTTCTTGGTCTCGCCGGCTTGGCTTCGGGAACGGGCTTTGGCCATCTCTCTCTATCGGTGCGATACTTCAGGACTTTAGTAAATATCAAAAATATTTTACGAATCGTAAAATAATGCTTGCGTGAAATGATATGCTGCGTTATAACTAGTTTATCAAGACGACGAAACGGCAGCTAGCCGGCGGCGTTGGGCGGGGGGGGGGAGTTCAACAAGTTCAACTGGCGATCAGCATCTAAGTACCTTTTCTTCATGGGCAAAGCGGGGCTCGGTTCTCGAAAGAGAATCGGGCCCTTCTTTTTTTTCGCCGTTTCAGCCGGCACGGAGCGCGCGCACGTCGCCTGTGGGCGACAACTCGATGTGAAAACGCGCCTCAGCGACCGCGGCCGCATCCTGTTCGTCGTGCGTGACTAGGAGCAAAGGCACTGGCCAGAGCGCATGAAGCTGGACAAGCTCCTGACGAAGTTGGGCGCGAAGGCCAGTGTCGAGCGCCGAGAACGGCTCATCTAGAAGCAGGAAGCGCGGCTTCCAGATCGTCGCCCGGACGAATGCAACACGTTGACGCTCGCCGCCCGAGAGGCGCGCGACGGCCGAGTCCGCGAACGAGGCCAGTCCGACCCGCCCGAGCCACTTGCGCCCCTCCTCTTCGCGCTCGTCCCGCGGCATGCCTTGCATCCGGAGCCCGAAGACGGCGTTATCCAGGACCGATAGCGCCGGAAAGAGCGCTTGTTCCTGAAAGATCAGACCTGCTCCCCTCTTTTGCGGCGGGAGGGCGGTGATGTCATGATCGCCCAAAAGAATCCTGCCCGAATCTGCTTCCTCGAGGCCCGCCAGTAGTCGCAAGAGACTCGACTTCCCGCTGCCGCTTTGACCCAGAAGCGCCGCCCGCTTCCCGGGTGCGATCGAGAAATCGGCCTGCAGCTCGAACGCGCCGATCCGCTTGCGGAGATTCTCAACGCGAAGGCTGGAACTAGCGGCCATGGTCTTCGACATTGGATTCTCCCCAGAGCGTGATCCAGATGATCCCCGCGGATGAAAGCGTGAACAAGAGCGCGGCCAAAGCCTGCGCTTCGGCGAAACGGTACTGGCCCGCGTAACGAGTCAGAAGCAGCGGTAGCGGCACGAGGTGCTCGCTGTAAAAGAGACTGACTGCGGCGACCTCGCCGACCGAGAGCGCGGCAACGAGGGCGACTGCGCTGACCAAAGGCGCGCGCCACCTCGGCCATTCAACTGTGAGAAAGGCACGGAGTGGCGACGCACCGAGCGACCACGCGGCTTCGAGCGAGCGCATCCGGGGCTTGCGCGCCAAGGGCCAGAGTGAGCGGAAGACGAGTGGAGCGAAGACCGCAACCTGCAGCGCGATCATCGCGCCCAGGCTGCCCGCAAATGGATCGATGAATTCACGGAACGCGAACCAGAAGCCGAGTCCGAGCACGAGGACGGAAACGCCGCTCGAGAGCGTGAAAGGCAGCGCGAGCCAGCTACCGAATGAGGCCGCCGCGACGATCCCGGCCAATGCGAGCGCGAGCGCGCCCAGTGCGCTTCCGCCAGCGATCACGAGCGAGGCGGCGAGTGGTTCTTTGAGCTGTGCCAGGGAATCAGAGGAGAAGATCAGGGTGCGCGCCTCACTATCGAAAAACGGTGCATACACTGCGACGTACGGGACAAGAAAAAGAGCGGCCACAGCCCAGGCGACGCTTCCCGTTTTCCCGCGCGAACGAACCGGCGTGCGCGCTGCTTCCCCGGAGTCGCCGGAGCTGCGCAGAATCAGCACAAGTACCCAGGGCAGGCTGGCGATCGCGAGCTGCCAGAGAGCGCAGGCACAGGCGCCCGGCAAGTCCAGCGCGCCGAAGCGGATGTGCGAGTAGAGGGAGGTCTCGAGCGTCTCAACCGGCGGA
>JAYVOO010000550.1:0-3524 GCA_043757905.1 Oligoflexia bacterium | reverse complement strand
GGCGTAATCCTCGAAGGCGCCAGCGGCAGGGTAAAGCAGCTCTGTTGAATTGCCGACATCGTAGCCGCTTTCCTGGGTCGCCCAGATCCCGAGCTGCTTGAAGAGGTTGGTGTACGGGGTGTCCAGGTCCTTGGTCGCGATCCCCCACGGATAAAGGACGGCGGGGAAAGCGGTGTGAAGCGTCGAGGAGGTGATGAAATGATGGGCCGCGAGCAGGTCGGCAAGCGCCTTGGTCGACTTCAGGGAATAGGGCCCTTCGGTGCCGCAGGGGCCAGGATAATTGCGGTTCGGGTCGTAGCTCTTGTTGCCGACCCTCTCTTCGCGGGTGTTGGTGTTGTAGCCAGAGACGTTCAGGACCGGGATCAGGTAAATCGTTTGACCCACGATCGGGTTCTGGGCGATCGAAGCCGCGAAAGCCTTCGCCACCTCAGTGGAGCCGTATTCGTTGCCATGATGGGTGGCGACCAGGAGGTTCTCGAGTGGCCCGCTGCCGATGATCAGTCCCTCGATCGGAACTCCCGCGTCGGACTGACCGAGCGTGAAGAGCTTCGTCGTTGCGGGGTACTGGGTCGCGAGATCGTGTATGAAGGTCTGCACTTGCTGATAAGGCGTCGCCCAAGTGGAAGTGCCCACGAGAAAAAAGAGACCCGCCAGAATTCCAGACCTTTTGAACTTGCCGATGCTCATCATGAACAGCCCCCCGATTTAATCGTGAGTGTATCGCCCGCCGGCTGCTTGTCTAGACCAGCCGGCAAAAATACTGTTCACAGACGTCCTGTCCCCTTGGGAGCAAGTCCGCGAATAATGCCTGACTGCGTCCACTCGTTGAACCACTTCATCGCCTTGGGCGCTTCTTTGTCGCTCAGGCGGCTGGCTGCGCGGAGCAACGGAACTCCCCCCTGAAAATCCTTCAAGAGCCGGAACTGCGCTTCTGAGACGGTCTCCACGTAGAGCAGGGAATCAAGGCCTCGGTAGACGAGAATCCAGCTTTTCTTGGCGGGTGCGGACCGCCCCGCGTGAAAGATCAATCCGACAGGCCACGCGGAGACAAGCAGTTTCACTGATGGATCGATCAGCACGCGGGAGCCTGAAAGCTCTTCCGGGGCAAGTGTCGCGATCCGGCCCAGGTCGAGCTCGGGTCCCTGCTCGGAGAAAAAGGCATCGACCATCGCCCACTCCGTTCGCGCCAGGTCCGCGAGGAAGGGAAACTTGCCCAGTAGCGTCTTTCGACGCGCGAGAAAGGCGGGAAAGAGATGTCCGAAGCGGCTCAGGTTGAAATGCGACGAAGGATGAAGCTTGCCGTACTCGCGTCCGAGTTGATGAAAGCCGCCTCGGCTGGCGCGCTCAATGAACATCCGGCAAACCGGGAAATCCTCCTCGAGCGCGTCATCGAAGCGCTTGTGAATCGCGTAACGGTAGATCTCCATACGCGCGAGCCGTGAGATCGGCGCTTGATCACGGATCACAGACGAGATCATCTGCTCTTGGAGTCCCTTCGGATGAAAAAGCGCGGCCTTAAGGGTGCGCTGGATGCGGGCGAGCTGGCTTGGCTCCTTCATCGGATCTCCTTTCCGCCGAAGGACCCGCGTGCGCGGCCTGGGCTATCCGCGCGCGCTCGACTTCGAGTTCGAGCTCCGAGAAATCTGGGAAGTTGTCGTCGCGCTCCAGCATCGAGGTGACCGGTCCAAGCAACTCGAGCGCCTGATCATAAACCGCCCACACCTCTTCACTCACGGGCTCGTCGTGGGTGTCGATCAAATGGTCGCCATTGTCGGTGTGGCCGGCCAGGTGCATCTGCCCCACCCGGTGGGCAGGCACGCCCGAGAGGTAGGCCGCAGGTTCAAAGCCGTGGTTGCGGCTCGAGACGTAGATGTTGTTCACGTCGAGGAGGATGCCGCAGTCGGCGCGGTTCGCGATCTCCGAGAGGAATTCCCATTCCTGCATCTCGGACACGGAATACTCGAGGTAGCTCGAGACGTTCTCGACGAGCATCCGCCTGCCCATGAAATCCTGCACCCGGCGGATCCGGTCCACGAGGTGGCGGATCGTCTGCTCGGTATACGGCAGCGGCATAAGGTCATGCATGTGCTGGCCGTCGACGCCAGTCCAGCAAAGATGGTCGGAGAACCAGGCCGGCTCGATTCGGTGGATCAGCTCACGGAGCTCCTTGAGGTAAGCCCGGTTGAGCGGGTCGACGGAACCGATCGAGAGCGAGACGCCATGGAGCGCGACGGGGTAATCCTGCCGGATCTTCTCGAGATGGCGAAGCGCGCGGCCCGGGGCCTTGCCGCCGATGCCCATGTAGTTCTCGGAGATGGCCTCGAACCAGGAGATGGAGCGGGGCGTGTGTTCGAAGATATGGGAGTAGTATTCAGTTCGCAGGCCAAGGCCGCAGCCGAGCTCCGGGAAGTCAGTCAGCCGTGGCTTCTTGAGACTCTTCAAAAACGAACCCCCTGAAAAGGAAATGGCCTGGAAGCTGATCAAAGCCTTCCAGGCCATCTCGAGTCAATCAGAACTGAAGAAAGTCGCGCTTATTCAGCGTGGGTTTCTTCCTTCTTGTCGCCCTTGCAGCCGTTCGCGCCCTTGCAGCTGTTTGCTCCGTCCTTCTTCGCTTCGCCCTTGCAGCTTCCGGCGCCCTTGCAGCTATGCTTGCCCTTCTTGGCCTTGCCCTTGGCCTTCTTCTTTCCGTGCGCAGCGCCTTCAGCCTTTTCAGGTGCTGCAGCGTCGCCCTGAGACTTCTCAGCAGCAGGAGCGCCTTCAGCGGCTGGAGCGCCAGCAGGAGCGGCTTCGCCTTCAGCGCGGGCGAGCTGAGCGCCAGCGCCCATGAGGCCGGAAATCATTGCGGTGACGATAAGCTGTTTGTTGATTTTCTTCATATCTTCAATCTCCATGAAAAGTGTTGGGTTACCGTCGGGGGGACAATCCCACCGCGCCGGGTAATGCCGCTTCATTGTCGCAATGAGGCGTGGTCCTAGTCTGAGGATGCGCAGGCGAATGCGCAACTCAATAACGAGTCGTCCGCCTCGATAATTTAGAAATTGAACGCTTCGGGAAGTGTCGCAAAATGCAGCTTCCAACGCGGGTGTTTCTTAAAGTTTGACGCAGGACTATAAGCCGGGTTCTGTCTTCCTCTCTCTCCTTTCGGATCGAAAAGGAGGCGACCATTCCTCTGGGACTCGCGTTACCGCGGGCCTCAAGCGGTCTTACCCGGGAGCATCAGCCGAGCCAGCCGAAAGCGCTCCCCTATTTGACCTTGCTCCAGGTAAGGTTTGCCGAGCCGATCGTGTCGCCACGAACGCGGTGGGCTCTTACCCCACCATTTCACCCTTACTGAACGCCAGAGCTCCACTCGCTTTCGCTCGTTCGGCTCCTGGCTAGCGCCTATCGGCGCTTGTCCGGCATTCAGCGGTATCTTTCTGTTGCACTATCTGTCGCCGGTTCCTCGCGAAACCGACGCCTGGCCGTTAGCCAGTACCTTGCTCTGCGGAGCCCGGACTTTCCTCCCGCCCATGACCGAAATCATG
>JAYVOO010000549.1:0-3528 GCA_043757905.1 Oligoflexia bacterium | reverse complement strand
CCGCCTGTAGTTCCGCGCGAGCGGATTCAGTCTCGGATTCCTTGCGCGAGCGCTCCTCTTTCTGGCCAGCTAATAACTGCGCATGTTCACGCTCCATCGCGAGCCTGACATTGTTGTTTTCGTTCTCTAGCTCCAGCCGCGACTGCTCGCGCTCGGTTTCGTAGCGGACCTGAGCCTCACGGTTCAGGCGCTTAGTTGACTCCCCCACTCGCCGAAGTTCGACGATCGCCGCTTCGCGCGTGGAACGCTCGATGCCCAGTCGCTCCGTATCGCTGCGAAGTGCGTTCGAGCGCTCGGTCAGACTCTCGCATTCCTCTTTGAGCGACTGATGGACGAAGTCGAGCTCGCTTACCTCGCCCTGCAGCCCCTCGAGACGCTGGCGAATTTCGTTTTGCAGATGTTCGGATTCGGAACGGAGCTGCTCGAGGCCTTCCTCTCGTGTGGACTTTGCCTGGGCCTGTGCTTTGAGCTGCACCATCTTGGCCGCAGACTGCGCCTCTGCGAGGAGCTGCTCGGCTGCCTCCCGTGCCTCGGTCAAAATCAGATCGCTTTCCGCCAGAGCGTCGGTCTTGATCTTTTCAAGCTCCGCGCGCTCGCGGCTCATGACCTGCGTCTCCTTGGTATCGTGAGATCTCTTATCTTTCGATTGGGAAGCCACCGACGTATGTGCCGGCCGCGCAGCCGCTTTGTTCGAGAGCAAGCGGCTCTTATCGACGATCGGAGACTCCTTGAATGCTGAGCTGGTCGACGGGACCAGCTCCCCGCTTAGGCGCGCGGCCAGCATCTCGTCCGACTCGTTGTTCGCATCCGAGGCGCTTGCGGGCGTAACATAGAAGAGGATGTGCTTGCCAATCGAGAACTCCTGGCCGTTCGAGCTCAGCCGAGTCTCTCGATGCGGGATGAGCGTGCGGCCGCCAATGAGAGTGCCATTGCGGCTACCCAGGTCCTCGACCAGGATCTGACCGCGGTCGATGCGCACGCGCAAGTGCTGACGACTCATGTCCTTGTGGTTGACACGCACGTCAGCATCCTGATCGCGCCCGATCACGAACTCATCTATCGCGAGCCAGTGGAGCGTTTGCACCCCGCCGACGACGACCTGAACTCTATGTTGAAGTTTATCTTTCGGTCCGCTCATACCTGTCCCAGGCGTGGCAACGCGCCACCCCGTATGGGCTTATCGGCAATTCAAGCGGAATTCTTCACTAGGCCTGCTAAATACCGGGGGAAATCGCGGTGACTCAGGCAGCTTCTTTTTTATCGGGCTTCTCGGGATTCTTTTGGGGCGGCCGCACGTTCGGCCTCTCGACCTCCCACTTTCCGGATGCAGCTACTTCTTTGTCTACGGCCATCGAGGCCAGGGCTTCGAGCGGATCGCGATGCTCGTCAAAGTTGGGAATCTCTTCAGGCAGGCGGTTGTCCGCGCAGCGGCTCCAGAGCCTGAAGAGGTTGCGCTCGAAGCGGTCGACGACCTTTAGAAACAGCCGCTCAGGCGACAGGAAGTTATTGTAGATGGTCGTGACGACCGAGAGAAGGATGCCCACCGTTGACGTGCTCATTGAGAAGGCAATCTTGGCTAGGAAGGTGTCCATCACGAGCTTAGTGGACTCCGGGTCGCGAATGTCCATCGCGCCCAGCTCCGGAAGAGCCTGCATGATCCCCAGGAAGGTGCCGAAAATACCGCCTACGATGAAGAGGCCTGGAACGATGTTTAGCATGTCGTTGAACGCGCTCACGGGTAGAATACCGAAGACGCGCGTAAAGCAGGGATTGTTGGCGAAGACACTCTTGGTTGTGTCCGAGAGCGGCGGACGATTACCGTCGTACTTGAGGAACTTCACTTCCTTGAGCGTGTCGCGAACGAGTATTGCGCTGCCTTGCTGAATCAAAAAGATGCGGTCGCCAGGCGCCATGACGTGGTCGAGGTTGCGACGCTTCATCACGCCGCGCACTTCGAACATCTCATAGTAGGTCTTCTCGAGGAGCTTCTTGCAAAGCACGAAAAAGGAATGCTGTGCCCGGTGGTCGTCGGCGTCGAGGAAGCGGTTGACCCTCTTCTCGAATTCTTTCGCGAAGGTGTCTTCCCGCTTAACCGTATAATAAATCAGCGCCCGAAGCCCGAGCGCTCCGAAAAAGACCAGAAACATGATCGGCATGATCACCAGCTTGGCCAGCGTGATCAGCTCCACCAGGAAGGGCTGAACCGCGACGGTGGCGACGTGTGCGGCTTGCGCGACTTCTGCGACTTGTGGTGTATCCATAAAATTTCTTTCCTCAGTCCTTCATAGTGAACTTGACGATGACTTTCTGGGCCTTCTTGCAGTTGTAGCGCTGGCAGAACTGCTTCTCGGACAGGCCGTCGGGAATCTCGGCTGGGCCGCGGCCTTCCGGCAGGTAGCCGCGGCCCACGACCTTCATGAGCGGCATCAGACGCTCGCGGTCTTCCTGCGAGAGCATGTTTTGGTTGAGCACGTGGCTGAAGATCGAGTTGGCGCGGCCGAAGCTGAGCTTCAAGTTATACTCGATCGCCTTCTTGTCCTCGGGCTTGATGCTCTTCGGGTTCACATAGCGACCCTGATAAGTGCTTGATGCGAAGCCGATGATCTCGACGTTGGCGATCTTGCTTGCGATCTTCGGATCGCTGAAAAGACTCTTGGCGTAGAGCGGGATGAACTGGTTGAGCGTCGTGCGCATCTTCGGCTTCAGGTTGGTCGAGCCGGTGTCGAAGTACTCTTCGCCGAAATCGAGCGTTACTTCGCCCGACTTGCCGTCGACAGCCCCCTTCAGTCCCGCCTTGCCGAAGTTATCCGTAAGCTGGGAGGCCAGGCGTTTGCGGGCGTTGGCGATCGCACGCGTGCGCTCGAGGTCGCCCTTCAGATTCTCGTTCTGGGCGACTGTGCCCGCGAGCTTGGATTCGGTGTCCTGGATCTTCCCGCGCAGGCCCGCGAGTTTGCCTTCCATCTCGCCCGCGCGCTTCTCTGCGCCGGCGAGGAACTTCGCGAGCTTCTTGGCTTTGGCGGCAGCCGATAGCTTCTGCTTCCGGAGCCCGTTCTCGAATGTAGCGCGCTCGGCCGCCATGCGGCCCTCATGCGCCATTCTCTGGTCCCGAAGTTCCTGGTTGTAACGGTTGCGGTCGGCCTCGAGCTTGGCCGCGAGTAGGGACTTCTCACGCTCCTTCTCGCCGATCGTGACTTGCGCTTCGTTCAGCTTCGAGGACGTAACCTGAAGATTCCCACGGACCTTGCCCAGCTCCACGGAGATGTTCTCGTTCTTTGCGTTCAAAGCCATGACCTGGGTCTCGCTCTCCTTCTTGAGGCGAGCGACACGTTCCTCGAGCTGATTTTTCGTCATGCGCGAATTCTGCTGTTCGGCTCGAAGCGTGCGGATCTTGGTGCCCAGCTGCAGGTTGATCGAACGAATCTGCGTTTCGTTCTGGGCCACCGTGCGCTCCATCTCGGTGATCACCCGCGTTTTGTCCTCGATCGTGGCGTCCTTTGTGACGATGACCTGGTCCCGGTGCTGGATCTG
>JAYVOO010000548.1:0-3538 GCA_043757905.1 Oligoflexia bacterium | reverse complement strand
GCTCCGAGGCCGCGCGCGGCCTGGCCGAGGCGAAGGCCGACTCCACTCGCCAGTTGGCGCGAGCCGACGTGGTCGCGACCGAGAAGACCCATCAAGCGGTGGTTGCCAACGACGAAAAGATGTCGCGAAACGCACAGGAGATGACCGACAGCCATGCGCGCGAGACTGCGCTCTTGCGCGACAAGACTCAGCAGCTGGCCAACGCACAGGGCAATTATCAAAAGGAGCGAGGCCAGGCCACCCAGGACGTTACCCGCGAGATGGAAAGTGAGTGGATGAACCGGCAGAAAAACTCGGCCGCCGCTTACGAGAGCGAGATCGAGGGCCTCAAGCACAAGGCAGGCGAAACGGACGCCTACTTCGCGCAGCTGAACAATCAAGTGCACAAGGACAAGGATGCGTACTTCGCGGGCGTGATCTCGGCGCAAGCCGGCGAGAACCGCAAGCAGACGCAGACCCTCACGAGCGATTATGAACGCGGCTTCGAGCAGCTGAAGGGCCAAACCAAGCGGGACCGCATGACCGCCGACGAGAACCAGTCGCGGAAGATGGATCTGGCGAACGCACGGATGAACGACGCGCTCGAACGCCAGGCCAGGACTAATCAGGAGTCCAACACCCGGCAGAAACAGAGTGACGAGAGCCAGGCGAAGGATCTTCGGAAAGAGATCGCGTTCAAGAACTCGGATGATCTCCGGGCCGTTTCGCCGGCGCTCGAAGCGAAATTACGCGAAAACATCGGAGCCGCGTACGAGAAGAACGAGAAAACGCAGGATGGCCGAAACAAGGCATCCGAAGCGCACATCTACGAATCGATGTCCCAGCGTCTGCGGGATACGGTCTACGAGAAGGATCATTCGAACGCCGCGCAACAGATGCAACAAGAGGCCTCGCGTCAATTCGAGAAGTCTCAGTTCCTCGATCATTTGAGCGACATGGAGCACTCGACTAACGCCGCACTCAGGAACAAGGACGCCTCTCATGAGAAGGAAGCCGGCCAGCTCAACCGCAATTACTCGACCGTTCTCGAGAAGCAGCGGCGCGAGTACGAAGAGATGATTGATGTGCTTCGCGCGGACTCATCCTCGAAGCTCGTGAACATGAGGCAGGAGAGCGATTTTAACAGCAAAATGGCACAAAGGGCTTTCGCCTCTAAGCAAAATGAGTTAATCCGGGAGAACGAGAAAAAGCTCGCCGACCAGAAGATTCAGTACGAAGACCAGCTGGAGCAGCTCAGATCCCAAACGCAAAATACAGTTCAGGATTCGGAACGTCGCGTGCGTGGTGCGCTTGAGGAACAAGGCCGTTCTTATGAACAGAGAATGGCTCAAATCGAGGCGCAGCATAAAGAGCGAGAGCGCTACACCGCTCAGAGTTACGAAGACCAACTCGATAAGGTGAGACGCACGAATGCCCTTCTCCAGCAGAAGAAGAGTTAAAATAGTTTGTACGCTGGGCCCCTCCAGTTCCACCCAAGAACAAATTGCAGCTCTGATCCGCGAAGGCCTCGATGTCGCGCGCCTGAACTTTAGCCATGGCACCCATGAGTTCCACCGCGGGCTGATCACTAACGTCCGCGAGGCCGCGCGGAAAGAAGGCAAGTCGATTGCGATCATGCAGGACCTTCAAGGCCCGAAGATCCGCCTTGGAGTGCTTCCCAAAGCCGGCGTCGAGCTGAAGCCTGGTGACGTGATTCTGCTTTATCCCGAGGGCAGCGAGCCCAAGACTTCCACGCACGGCAAGATCCTGCTCCCGATGTCCGCCGAGATCGCGCAGGCCATCTCGGTCGACACTCAGGTCGGCGCGCGCATCCTCTTCGACGATGGCAAGGTCCAGACTCGCGCGATCCAGGTCTCGCCACCCGAGATTGTGGCTGAAGTCGAGTACGGGGGCCGGCTGACGAGCAATAAGGGCATGAACCTGCCCGGCACTCCTTTGTCCATTCCTTGCGTCACCGAGAAAGATCTCGAGGACCTCAAGTTCGGCATGGAGATGGGCGTCGACGCCGTCGCGCTCTCTTTCGTTCGCAGCGCCTCCGACATCGAGAACGTCAAGGAACGCATGCGCAAGGTCTCGAACAATCCGCCGATCGTGATCTCGAAGATCGAGCGTGAAGAGGCGATCGAATTCCAAGACTCAATCATCGAGGTCTCCGACGGGCTTCTTGTCGCCCGAGGGGACATGGCCGTCGAGATCGGCGCCCAGCGCGTCCCGACCGTCCAGAAGCAACTCATCCATGCATGCAATGAGCTCGGCGTGCCGATCATCACTGCGACCCAGATGCTGGAAAGCATGATCTCCTGCCCGACGCCGACGCGCGCCGAGGCCTCGGACGTCGCCAACGCCGTCTACGACGGAACCGATGCGGTCATGCTCTCGGGCGAGACGGCCTCCGGGATGTATCCGGTCGAGACCGTCAGCACGATGGTGAAGATCATTCTCGAAGCCGAGCGTTCTCGCGATCTTTATTCGAGTCATCACGATATTTTTCCGATGCCGGGCTCGATCGTGGACTCGATCGAAGCGAGCGCGGCCCAGATCGCCAGCCAGGTCGGCGCGGTCGCGATCGCTTGCCTGACTCACTCGGGTTTGGCCGCGCGCACGCTCGCCAAATACCGACCTGAACCGCCGATCTACGCGATCATGGATCAGGAAGAGAACCTGCGGCGCCTGGCGTTCGTATGGGGAGTTCGCGGCATAGTCATTCCCAAGCTCGTCGCCACGGACGATCTCTTCAATATGGTCGAGACCGTGATGAAGCAGAACGGCTGGGCAGCGGCTGAGGACCCCATCGTCGTGACCGCGGGTATTCCTACGCTTCGTCGCGGCACCACGAATATGGTGAAGGTCCACCGCATCAGCTCGAGCACTCCGTCGGAGCTGAAACCTTAAGCGGCTGAGCCGAGCAATTGCGGTTCAGCGCTGGGTGAAACCGCAGGTTCCAGCGATGGCTCAGGCGTGGGCTCGTTCGAAGGCGGCGTCACGGGTGAGGCGGTCGCGCCGTTTCCGGCAGGCTCTTCTGCTTGGATGTGCTGGATGGCTTCCGCGAAGTATTCGTCCATTTGCTCGGCAAGGCTGGCCTGGGAGCTGAACCAGGGGTTCGAACCTTGCTGTTTGTCCTCGACGCGTCCGGCAGCGTCCTTCATTTTCGATCCCTTGTGCCAAATCATTCCGCCGTGGGCGAAGCCGACGAGACTGACGCCGAGGAGCGCGAGATTCATCTTCATGTGCTGAGCCATCGTGAGATGGAGCTTCATCCCGACGAAGAAAGCGGCGACGTCGATGATGCCGTAGCTCATCTTCACCCAGAAACCGCGCCAGAACTGCTGCTTCTCGTACGCTTTGCTCCAGTTGCTCATCGCGGTCAGCTCGTTCTGCGTGTAGCCGGCTTCGCGGCCGATCGCGCGGCAGGATTCGTTCTTCTTGCAGAACTCGAAGCGCACGCGCTTGGCGCCGCCGGTGTCTTGCGCTTCCACTACCCGAACTTCATCCTTCTCGGGCACGCCACCCGTGGTGACGGTGGTCTCATTCGTGGCAG
>JAYVOO010000547.1:0-3548 GCA_043757905.1 Oligoflexia bacterium | reverse complement strand
TCTGAAGATCCTTCAGCGAGATCTGCAGCTCCTGGTAATTATGGAATCGCTTGTCGGCGTTCGGGAAGTCGAACGTTCCTTCGTGGCCTCCGCGGCCGATGGCGAGGTCGAAATCGCCCATCACCCGGATGCCTTGCGCGCGGAGTTTCGCGAGCTCCGTTGGGTTCGCGAAGCCCCAGACGCTGTCGCTCCGAACAGCTTCGATGCTCATGCCGAGGTTCGAGATCTTCGTACGGTCCTGTTTAGTCCTGGCCGCGACCTGGACGAAGCGCATCTCCCCGGAGGCTTGGGCGGCATCCTGGGTGGCCGCCCCGGCCTGCCGGCCCAACGCGAGCGAGAGCGAGAGAATGACGAGCGCGGCACTGCTACAGATCCACTTCCATTGTGTATTCATCAGGTCCTCCATGAACCGGTTTGATCCGATCATAGCACCCGTCAAATAAGCGACAAGAAGGGTGGAAGATAAAAGCCTTAACAAGGGGTGGGCCCCCAGCCCCGCGTTCCACCCCGCAATGAACGATTCTTAATACCTGATCAATTCACTAAAGTTTTATGCCCCTTCTCCGATAGGTATCTTGAAAGCAACTGGAGGACAGAATGGCTAAACCCGCAGAATCCAAAGATATCAAAGAATCCGTCGAGCACAAGAAACCCGATGCCCCAAGTAAGGCAAAGGGCCCCACGGCAATCGCTGGTGGATGCAATTCCTGGGGCTGCAAAGCCTCTTCCACGCAGTTCAACTTCTGCGCTGAGCACTTCGACCAATTCAAATTCGGTCTGATCAAGAAGACCGGCGAACAAGTTTCCGATCACGAGAAAAAATTTGAGCACTACGTCGCCTACCAGGCGAAGCAGAAGGCTCGCAAGGTTGCGTAACCCCCGCTAGGGGCCGCAAAAGCGCTGTACCCACCACCTCCTCGAGAGAGCATCAGGACCTTCCCGGTCTTCGATGCTCTCTTTCTTTTATTGGGGCCGACGGACCGGCGCCTGGAGCCGAGGGGGTAAGGCTCCAGGTCAGCCGGTGTGCCGCCATTACGACTTGGACTCGGCGGGCTTGGTTTCGCCCTTCTTTTCAAGCTTCTCCTTGTGGAGGCGCTTCTTCAGAAGGCGCTTCTCCCGACGCGCGACCTTATCGCCGCTGATCTTGATGGTCTTCTGCTCTGGCTTGACGACCGTCTGCTCCGGAGTGCTCGGCGCAAGCACCGCTTCCTTCGATTCTTCGGCGAATGCCGGAAGCGCCATCATCGATACCAGAGCGAACATCACGAATTTGGTCTGTTTCATACGATCTCCTTATGATCTCGGCCCGCCTCGAAAGCGGGCCTGGTCACCCTTTAATTTGAAGCTCTCTAGGCTCCATGACAGGGAGATATCGCAAGCGCGGTACCAATTCGGGGCGCCTGCAATCGCAGGGGTTTTCAGAATGAGCCGGCACGACCGTCGCGTTCCACGACAGCGACTGCCGCGAATTCCGCGACGGCCGGGAGTCGTCTGTCAAAAGTCTGGACAGGCGCGCGCGCTCCCAAAGCTTCCGCCAGCGAGGTCGTTTTCCGCCGAAGGCGTTGGAAAGACTCAGTGATCTCGGCGACCGGTAGCAGCCTGCGGCGCGGGCACCTGAGTTGCAAAGCTCTGCCAGACTGCCTTCCCCAGATCCGGGGCGGTGAACCTTACGGAGCTTTAATTATGTCCAAGTCACTGACTTTCGCTCGCTCGATCCTGCACTCCCTGCTTTCACTTCAGCTCGCGCTGCTTCCACTGGCAACTCATGCCTCTCAGCCCGATCCGCTACCTGAGACCGGCGGAGTTGAAGCCCAAGTCTACCGCGCCGCCCTCGCGCGCGCCGACGAAATGACCGCAGCCGGCTGGACAATCGAACAGCCGCACGTCGTGGATGGAAAGATTCAATCCAAGTTCACTGTTCCCGGACTCAGCCATGAAGGGCTCGTCGACGTCGTCAGCGAGATCACGCCGCTGGAGAACGGCTCCTCGGAGATCCGCCTCGTCGCCGCCTTGCCTGGCCCGTCGGGCACGGTGCTGACGGAATCGAAGCTGATTGTCAGCGCGAGCGACCTTCAGGCCGGCGACGCGGAGCGGTTGTTCCGCCAGTTTGAAAGCGATTTCGCGCACCAGCTGCACGCGAGCATCCGAGGCACCCTCGCGAGTACCTCCGAGACTTCGGGCAAGCTCCAGGTCGGGCTCGCCACTTTGGAGGCGCTCGGCGGCGCAGCCATGCTGGGCCTAGCGCCCTCCGTGATCTTTATCCCTCACATGGACATCCTTCCCTCGCTCGCCGCGGGGATCATGGTCGTCACCGGCGGAATCATGGCGAAGACTGGTGCCGTGAAATTCTTCAATCGCGCCCGAGAATCCCTGCGAGCCAGGCCCCTCAAAAAAGTGCAGCCCCGCGAGACGCGAGCGGCGGCTAAGATTTGATCCCGAGTTTCGAGAGCGCCTCGAGCTGGATCTCGCGCAAGCGCGTCGTCGCGCCGATCGCGGCTTCAGTCATTTGATCGAGCTGCGGCTTCGTGAACGGTTCGCGCTCGGCCGTGCCTTGCACCTCGACGAAACCGCCTTTACCAGTGACGACGAAATTCATGTCCACGTCGCAGCTCGAGTCCTCGTTGTAATCGAGATCAGTCAGGACCTCGCCTTTGCTCATGCCGATCGAGATCGCCGATACGGTGTCGCTCCAGGCGCGCTTCGGGATCTTGCCTGAGGCCTCGAGCTTGTAGAGCGCGGAGGCCAGCGCCACGCAGGCGCCCGTGATCGAAGCCGTACGCGTGCCGCCGTCGGCCTGCATAACATCGCAATCGATCAAGACTGAGCGCTCGCCCAGGGCCTTGAGATCCACCATCCCCCGAAGCGCGCGCCCGATCAGGCGCTGAATCTCCTGCGTGCGGCCGGAGACCTTCTCGCGGTCGCGCTTCGAGCGGGTGTGGGTCGAGCGCGGCAGCATCGAGTATTCCGCCGTCACCCAGCCCTTGCCTTTGCCGACCATCCAGGCCGGGACGCTCTCCTCGATCGACGCCGTGCAGAGCACGTGGGTGTGGCCAGCCTTGATCAGCGCCGAGCCTTCGGCGTAACGATTCACCTGGGTTTCGATCGTGATCGGGCGGAGATCGGGGAGTTTGCGGCCGGCAGGTTCGCGTTGGAGCATTGCTATCCTCAGTGGGGTGGAATAAAGACCTGACATGTACCACGGCTCGCAAGACTTTTGGAAGAAGCTGCTCAGCCAGGCCCTCGACGAGGACGGCTGGCGCTGGGACTGGACCACAATGGGAGCGCTGAAGGCGCCCGACCAGAAGCTCACCGCAAGAGTCGTTGCGAAGTCCGACGGCATCTGGGCGGCCGACGGACTGCTGCGCGCCTTGCCCGACGAGCTCGACGTGACCGGCACCGTGAAAGACGGCCAGCCCTTCACGACGGGCCAGACGCTCTTGACCTGGCGGGGCCCGGGCTACCTGATCCTTACGTACGAGCGCGTATTCTTGAATCTCGCGGCGTACTCGGGTGGCATCGCGACGCAGACGCGCAAGCTCATCGACGAG
>JAYVOO010000546.1:0-3557 GCA_043757905.1 Oligoflexia bacterium | reverse complement strand
CGGGGCCGCGGCCAAGGAGCTCAAGAGCATCCTGCTCAATACGGTTGACCTCCTGCCCAGCCTGAAGGGACAGACTGTCAGTGGCGGCAGGTTGAACCTCTATAAGGCCGGACTGGCGATTCAGAAGTATTAAACGGGTGAGTCTCCGGGCCACCCGCTCGCGAGAGCAGGTGGCCCCAGCTTGATGAGGGGCCGCGAACGCAACGAGTCAGCTAAACGCGCTCCAAGTTGACGGATTCACCGATTTGGGTGCAGAATCACTTATTATGTCGAGCTTCATGCGCTCTCTGAAACTCCTGCTCTCTCAGATCTACGGCGTCGCCATTTGGGGCACGCTGGGTGGGCTGATTGTCCACGCCGTGCTGACCTCCTCGGGAATGCTCGAGCGGACTCAGGATAATCGCGACGCGACCTCCACGCTTACCGAGACGGCCGAGCTTTTCGACCTGAATACTCCGAACCAGCCCTGAGCTGGGTCGCTCCCAATCTCCTTCCCATCGCATCAAGAATAGTTCATGAGCGCTTCATGCGCGTCTGATGGCGTCAGCGCATGCTGTTTTTATACACGCTTTAAGCATTCAGCTTGAAGATGCAAGGAGGCCTCATGCTGCAGAAGTCCACTCGGAAGAGCATCCTAATCGTGGAGGACGACGAGTGCATGCACGCGATCCTCGGCCGGATCATCCGCTCGATCGATCCAGACTTAGCCTATCAGTGGGTGACCACCGCCGAGGAGGCGATTGCCGAACTCCGGCAAAACAATCACTCTCTCGTGCTCGCTGACGTCTCGCTCGCGGGCCGAGCATCCGGGCTGGATCTCTGGGAAAGCGCCCATAGCGCGTTCCCGAAGCTCCCCTTCGTGATGATGTCCTCGATGGGAGTCCAGACTTTCCTGGGTCTCATTGGGAGGAAGCGGGCCAGTCCCGCGTTCCTCGCCAAGCCTTTCTATCCGGGCGAGTGCCGGCAGATCATCGAGTCGATGCTCAATACTACTGCTCGCTTATTCTAAGTAACTATTTGATTTTAAATCAGAATAAAGAAACCTCAAAGATTAATAACCTACTTTACTGGTCAAGTATTATTTGATATATCCTTCCGCAGAAGCAAACGTTTTTTCTGATGGAAGTGAATTATGTCGAAGTTCGAAGTCCGGATCCTTGCCGGTATCATCATCCTCTTCACTTCCCTTGGGGCCTTCTCTGGGGACGTTCATGCGACTCCTGGCCGGACCCATCGATTTCTTCATGGGCTAAGACGTCAAGTTGTGGGAACGCTCGCCGCAGCTGTTGTTTTAGCCGCTCCCGCAGCGGATGCCGCGAGCGCTCGCACTCATCACCACCGGAAAAAACACCTCGAACCCGTCTTTGGCCAGAAAGCCGTGGTGGTAGCTGCGATTCCGCAGACCCCTGACAGCAGCAAGACTTACTCACTCCAAGGCAGCGTGCTCGATCCCGCCATCTATCCCTCAATGGAAAATAAGACCAAGGCCCATATAAAAGAAAAGAAGGGCGAGGCCAGCGAAAGTGAAGATAGCGACGACGACGATGAGGTCACTCCAGGCCTGCATGGCGAAACCGAGCTGACATTTATGAAGGAATTCGCGTATGGCCGGGGAAAGAGCGAAGGCAGGGTCGAGCACACACTCAAACTCAATTACTATGCTGGTGAACGCGACGGAGTTAAGACCTTTTACGCCGAGACCGAAGCATTCTGGGCTGTTGGCGCGGATGAGCGCGGGACGCTCGGGAATCCGACCGAGTGGGAATTCAACTTTACTGCTGTCAAGAAATCCAAGGAGATCGACGGAATTGACGTTGGGCTCAAGCTTGGGATCCTTCAGATGCGAAGATTCGACGAATCGATGCAAGAGCGCATCTACCTGGCGGGCCTCTCGGCGGAAAAAGAGGTAAAACTTTTTCAGGCGGGCAAACTCAGCATGACAGTCTTCGGCGAGATTGAAGTGGATGTCGGGGGCGTCGAAAAACTGAAGCTCGCCGGTGAGAACGCTGCCTATAATCCGGCGCTGGCACGCGTGTTGGCGGAGGCCGGTGGTCGTCTCGACTTCGGCAAGTGGTTTCTCCAGGTCACGGCCGAATACGATGGAAGTTTCGGTGCCCCAGGCCGAAAGAGAGAAGCTCAACAGGAGTCTGAAATCATCTTCGGCGCCGAATTGGGCCGACATGTGAGCAAGCACACAACGTTCAGTCTCTTTGCGGAGAGCGAGGAGAAGCATCCCACGACAGTTCACAAGCAGGTCGAGCGTCCGACAATCTTCGGGTTGAAATACGGAGCCGACTTCTAACGAGACCTAGGCAACGAAATTTGATCGAGGATCGAGCGCGTCCCTGAGGCCGTCGCCCAGGTAATTGAACGCGAGCATCGTGACGAAGAGGATGCCGCCTGGAAAAACAATCAAGTAAGGATAGCTTTTCATCGCGCGAAAGCCTTCGTTGGCGAGCGTGCCCCAGCTGGAGAAAGGCGGCTGGATGCCCAAGCCGATGAAGGAGAGGAAGCTCTCGGCCATGATGCTCGCCGGAATCTGCACGCTGAGCGAGACGATGATCGGGCCCCAGAGGTTCGGCAGGATGTGCCGGACGATGATCGAGAGATCGCGCGCGCCAATCGCGCGGGCCGCCTGGACGTAATCCAGTTCGCGTGCCAGTAGGTATTGTCCCCGCACGAGCCTGGCCTGCGTGACCCACGCCGTGAGGCCGAGCGCAACGATGATGCCCGTCATCCCGTGGCCGAGCAGCAGCATCAGGAGGATCGCAAGTAGAAGTGACGGGAAGATGTAGAACAAATCCACAAGTCTCATCAGGAGCGAGTCGATCCAGCCGCCGAAGTACCCCGCGAGCGCGCCCGTCAACGTGCCCACGACGAGCGCGAAGAGCGCGGTCGCGATGCCCACCGTGAGCGAGACTCGCGCGCCGTACAGCACGCGGCTGTAAAGGTCGCGCCCGAGCGTGTCCGTACCCATCCAATGGGTGACGGAGGGGCCTTCGAGCTTCTCCGAGATATTCTGCTCTTCATAGGAGTACGTGGTGATGAGCGGAGCAGCGATCGAAGCCAGGGTGATCATCCCGAGAAAGATCAGGCTGAGGAGCGCCGGCCGGTTCTTTCGAAAACGGCGGAGGCCGCCGGTCGTACCCGCGTTCATCATGCCGGTTTCTCCTCGAGACGGATCCTGGGGTCGGTCACGGCGTAAAGCAGGTCAACCGTGAGATTCGATGCGATCAGGATGATGCCGTAGACGAGCGTCACGCCCATCACCATCGGGTAATCGCGATTGAGCACGGCCTGCACGAAGTGCTTTCCCATTCCGGGAATCTGGAAAACGATCTCGACGAGAAACGAGCCGGTCACGAGATTCGCGCCGAGCGGCCCGAGCACCGTGAGCACCGGGATCAGCGAGTTCCGGAGCGCGTGCTTGAAGACAACGCGCGATTCCGGAAGGCCCTTGCCGTGGGCGGTGCGGATATAGTCGGACTGGAGCGCCTCGATCATCGACGAGCGCGTGAGGCGGGCCAAGATGGCGAGCGGCCGAAGCCCGAGCGTGA
>JAYVOO010000545.1:0-13355 GCA_043757905.1 Oligoflexia bacterium | reverse complement strand
CAAAGTGGGATGCAACGATCCAGCAGAAATACGGTCTCACGGCTGAGCAGACCGGCGAGCTTCGCGCAAAGGGTTTCAAGAATCCGCAAATCGCGATTCTTTCTCAGCTGGCCAAGTCTTCGGGCAAGCCGCTCGCTGATATCGTGAAAATGCGCCTGGAAGGCAAGATGGGCTGGGGCAAGATTGCCAAGGAGCTGGGCGTTTCTCCAAGCGAGATTGGCCACGCGGTTTCTTCCGTCCGCAATGAGATGAACGAAGCGCGCAGAGAAGACCGCAAGGAGCGCCGCAAGGAGCGCCGCAAGGAACGAAAAGAGAAGAAGGAGCTGGCCCAGGATCACGGCGCCGCTCACAAAGACTCCAAGCACTAGGCCGAGTACCGCGGGGCCTTCCCGCGTCCTGTCTGGCGGATGAGTCCTGAAGGCAGTAAGAATTTTACCTCCCGGATCGGCAAGTAGTTATTCTCACGCTTGTCGCGCTGGGACCGTCGCTGTTGATGACTGAAGGCAAGAAGACTCGCGCCCCCAAGGCATCAACAATTTCTTGAATTGCTCTTACTCCGCTAGTGACAAGGTCGACTTCGCTGTCCTTCACCTCGATCAGATCAGATCAGAGCCGCGAGCAGTAAGCTGGCAAAGGGCGTTGGCAGCTAAGTATTTGTTTGGGAGGACATCCGTATTGTTCGGGAGCTGACCGACGAAAGTTCGCTAAGTGCTTTAAATCGCTAAGTGCTTTAAATGGTTGAGCCAAGCAGCTGCACATCGAATTTTTTTTCGCTCTAATCCTCCTTTTGATCCTGGTCGCCTCGTTTAATTCAACCCAACGACAGGAAGTCGCTGCCGGAGTGGACCGTCCGTGCTTTCCCGGCCGCGTTTCACGTTTGATTTTAGCGAGCGAGAATTTGCTCCCAGTCGAGCAGGATCGTACGACTGAACTTACTTTAGCGCTCGACCGCTTTTGCGCGGGCGCTCAATCATTTTTCACACCCCTGTTTAACAACCTGAATGATCGTCGCGGCGAGCTTGTTTGCGTCGACAGGCTTTGCTAGATGGGCCTGGAAACCTGCCTGTAGAACGCGTTGGACATCATCCTGGCCGGCAAATGCGGTCAGTGCAAGCGCCGGCACGCGCCCCATCTGCGCGGGTGAGCGCTGGCGCACGCGCTTGAGTAAGCCATAGCCATCCTCTCCAGGCATCGCTAGGTCGCTTATCAAGACATCGGGGCGAAACTCCGCGAGAACGTCGAGGGCCGCTTGGGCCGAGTTCACTGCCGAGACCGTTGCCCCGAGCGAGGTCAGCACCGCTCCGATCGAATCCCTGGCGCTTGGATCATCGTCGACCAACAAGATTTTTAAATTCGTCAGGCGCAGGGGACCTTTCTCTTTGCCTTCCCCGGTTTCCGGGCTTTGGATCGCGGGCGAATACAGACTTAGCCCGCCGAGCCCGTGGTCCGTCGCGTTCTCTTCGATGAAAGGATACGAGACCGTAAAGGTAGAACCTTTGCCTTCACCCGGACTCTCAGCTAAGACGCTTCCGCCTTGTGCTTCAGTCAGGCTACGGACAATCGCAAGTCCAAGCCCCATGCCTCCGTGCGAGCGAGTACTCGAGCTGTCGGCCTGGCTGAACTGGTCAAAAATATGAGGCAGAAATTTCTCTGCTATTCCTTTTCCAGAGTCGCGAACCCGCACCTGCACGACTCCGCCAATTGGGCTATCCACGCGGACGACTTCGACGTCGATAGTACTGTCGGGCTTGGAAAACTTAATTGCGTTGGTAAGCAGATTCAAAAACACTTGCCTCAACCGAATAGGGTCTGCGCGAACTGCCATTGCCTCCGCTAATTTATTTTCTATGAGCCGGACCGACCGCTTCTCGGCCGACGGCCGAACCGATTCTACAGCCGCGTGGAGGATCGCGGCCAGATCCACGTTTTGGACGTCTAAAGCCAACTTCCCCATAATGATCCGCGACACGTCGAGCAGGTCATTGATCAGCTGGGCTTGCGCAAGCGCGCTTTGCTCAATCATAAGCACTGCTTTCTTCGTTTCGTCAGGCGGAAGGCTTCCCATACGCAACAACTGAGAAAAAGAGAGGATGGTAGTCAGGGGAGTTCGGAGTTCATGCGAAAGCGTGGCCAGAAACACATCCTTGGCCCGGTTGCCCGCCTCGGCCGACGCGCGCGCTTTTTCCGCCTCGGCACGGGCCCGGCTGACCTCAGTCAGGCCGCACTTAAGCGCGTCGATATCCACCAGCGCGATCACCGCGCCGTCGATGCGGTTGTCGAGCGTTCGGTAAGGCCTCATCTGAAGTCGAAACCACCGGCCCTTGCGGTCCTGGATTTCCGTCTCCGTCACGGCCATGGTGTCGACGACCTCATAGACCTTCTGCTCAAGATCCAGATCCAGGTTCAGCACCTCGAAGTTCGATTTCATTTCGCGCATCGGACGCCCCACATCGCTCGCCTGAAGGCTCAATGCGCGCTCGGCCGCGGGAGTCACCCGCCTGATGCGCCCGTTTTTGTCGATCATCAGGATAGGGATCTCGATGCTGGCAAGCAAGTTGGTCAGGTCGTTGTTCAGCCGGTCTAGTTCACTGTTACGCGTGTGAAGCTCGTCGTTGACAGTGGTCAGCTCTTCGTTTCCGGACTGAAGCTCCTCTTTTGCGGTCTCAAGCTCTTCATTGGTGCTCTGTAGCTCTTCGTTCGCGGACAGAACCTCTTCGTTCGCCGATTGAAGATCCTGGTTCGAGCTTTCGAGGTCCCGATTCAGGGACTCCAGATACGCCTTCGACTCCGCGAGCTCTTCGGTCAACGCGATGACGCGATTTGCCTCCTGAAGCGAGGCCTTGTTCGGTCTCCCCGCTTCTGAAGTCGGTGCACTCCGGCTTGCCGAAACGGCCGAGTCTGCCGTGAACAATATCAAGAAATTACGATGAGCGGATGCCGACCGAAGCGGCACGACTTCGACCGAGATTGACCTAAGCTTGCCACCTTGGCGACAGCTGACGCTGGCACTCTTGGCAATGGCCCCTTTCTTCACGGCATCAATCAGCGTTCGAAGAGCGGGCCCAAGCCCATCCCGGGCCATTTTCAGGATGCTGAAACTCGATCGCCCCGTCGGGTTAGTCAGATACAGTGAGGTATCGCCGCGAAACTGAACGATCTCCAAGCTCTCATTGATCACGACGCTCGGAGGGGCATAGTGGCTCGCGATCAGACGGTCTGTTTCTCGATCAGCGGCATCCGAAACGATGGAGGGAGCCAGGGCAGCGGGGCGGTGCGGGAACGCATCCTGCGCCTGATTCGATCGGGCAAACGCCGGTCGCGCCCGTGTAGAGCCCGGGTTGAGCGAGTAGATCTTCTCCTTTTTTTCCTCCACCGTGAAGAACGCGGCCGCCACACTCGGGCTCTCGGAATTGCCCAGCACCAAGAAGCCCGAGGGCTTCAGCGCGTAGCTTAAGACGGCCAAGGCTTTTCTCTGAAGAACGGGCTCAAGATAAATCAGAACGTTGCGAAAGCTGATCAGATCGAGCCGCGAGAAGGGTGGATCGTTCAACACGTCCTGCTTCGCGAACACGCAGAAGTCCCTGACGAGCTTATTGACCCGGAACCCCTTGTCGGATTTCACGAAGTACCTGGCCAGGCGCTCGGCCGACACGTTTTCGGCGATACCCTCCAGGTAAAGCCCTGCGCGCGCCTTGGCGATGCAGGACTCGCTGAGATCGCTCGCGAAAATCTGGATCGGGTATTCATTGAGCCGATCGCCCAGGTACTCAAGCAAGGCGATCGCGATGGAATAAGCCTCTTCGCCGGTGGCGCAACCGGGAACCCAGACGCGGATGGCGTCGCCCGCCTTACGGCCCTTGATGAGCTCCGGGAACACGGTGGCCGCCAACTTCTCAAAAACTTCAGGGTTCCTGAAAAATGAAGTCACGTTGATCAGGATGTCGTCGAAGAGCGCGATCTGCTCGCTTCGATTTGCCTTTAAGATGGTCAAGTAGTCTAAAAGCCGATCGACTTTATGCACGACCATGCGCCGCCGGATCCGGCGCTGCACGGTCGTGCGCTTATACTGGATGAAGTCGACGCCTGAATACTTCTTCACGAGTTGCAGGATCTTGTCCGTCTCGTCTCTCTCGTGCGGCGGCAGGTCCGCATCGTCTTCGGGAGCGGATTGCTTAATGAAGGGGTGCTTACTGATTCTTTCCAGTTCCCGGGCGATTTGTTCGGGCGCGAGAATGAAGTCCACATGGTCCTCACTGATAGCACGCTGTGGCATATCACCGAACTTGGCCGAATTAGGCGACTGCGCAAAACTGATCCCGCCTTCCCCCTTGATGGCTTTCAAGCCCTCCGCGCCATCGGAGCCCGTCCCCGAGAGCACGACCCCGATCGCGTCCGTTTGGAGATCCTCCGCCAGCGACCGGAAGAAGAAATCAATCGCAAGATGCGGACGCTCGTCCCGCCCTCTGGGAATCAAACGCAAAAAGCCCCCGCGAACTCCCATGGTGACATTCGGGGGGATGACGTAGACGTGGTTGGCCCGAACGCGTGTCAGGTCCTTCACCTCGACAACCGGCATGCTCGTCGCTCGGGCCAGGATCTCGGGCAAGAAGCTCTCATGCGACGGCGACAGATGCTGGATGAGGACGAAGGCCATTCCCGTATCGGATGGAAGGTTGCCCAAGAGCTTCGTGAAGGCTTCAAGCCCCCCCGCCGACGCGCCAATCCCGACGACCGGAAACCTGACGGCGCCTGCCGGCGGATTCGTGAGCTTGGCAGACTTCACTTGAGCCGTGCGCGCGGGCGTTGCCGCGGCTCGAGACGATTTAAATTCCGTTTGTTGATTGCGTTTCGATCCGGTGATGGGGGGGGGGGGGGGGCCTGGAGCCGGTCGACTTTTTCGGTAAGGCCATCTTCCTCGATTCGGTGTCTTGTGCTGGCTTGAGGGAGCAATTCAAGCCGTGGAGACCCCACGCCTTTATTCCCCCGCCACCGGTCTTTAGCAAGACTATTTACCGGCGATCGAGGCCACAAAACCTAGCCGCCCGCTTCAAGCCGCCGAGCTGCCACGCTCTAGACTGAAGAGAATGGTCGCCACGTTGGCCTTGTCCTTAAGCGCGTTCACCACCGACCAGACGGCGGATTCGAGAGCCACCGCTTTTCAACCAGCTAGCTTAGATCAGTGAAGGAGTGGCCAGTGCGGGCGGGGACGTGACTGTCGGGAGCATATCTATTGGCCCTTGAATGGGGTAAGTTGAATGCGATGGATATTACCGGCTTGGTTTCTTCTCACCTGATCACCGCGAAGGAAAAAGTCCTTTTCCTCTGGGAAGAGCGCTGCCTGAAAGAGGTGGCATCGGCAGGACCTACTGCTTCGCTGGCCCTGAGAGATTCCGTCCCCATCTATCTCGATCATTTGATCCAAGCGCTCGCGGCGAACCGGAGACTGGATTTCAACTCAGTGTTCCTGCACGACGAAGAGGCCCGCCGCATCGGCAAGCTCCACGGCGCCGACCGCGCAAGCAATAGCAGCTATATCCTGACGGAGGTCATCTTCGAGTACCATATCTTGAGAGAGGTGATTTTTCAGGTGCTCGAGGCGGATGGGCCTTTGCCTGCCCTCCAGCGCGATATCATTTACGACTCGATCGAGCAGGCCGTCAATGACGCCGCAGTTCAGTTCTCCGAGGTGCACGCCGATATCCAGCAGAAGTTCATCAATACCCTCACTCATGACCTGAAAACCCCGCTGACCGCCGCCAAGACGAATGCGGAGCTCATCCTAAGGCGGCCCGAGATCAACGAGTATGGAAAGACGTCAGCCAGGAGAATTGTCGTAAGCCTCAATCGGCTTGACGGGATGATTCACGATCTCCTGGACGCCAGCAGGATTCGCGCCGGCGAGAAGCTTTCTCTCCAGTTCGTTTCCTGCGACCTGGGCGAGATTCTCCACGAAGTGATCGATGAGATGATGATCGTTCACGGTGATCGGTTCAGGCTGAAGGTAGAAGGCACCAGTCAGGGCACCTGGGGAGGTGATGGAATCAGGCGCGCGTGTGAGAACTTGATCGGAAACGCCGTCAAGTACGGGGCACCCGACACCCCGATCTTAGTTTCATTGAAGGCCACCGACAGCGGCATGGAGCTTGGAGTTCACAATCAGGGCACACCGATTCTTTCTGACGAGATTCCCACCTTATTCCAGCAGCACAGAAGATCGAAAAGCGCCGGCGAAGGCAATCGCTCGGGCTGGGGCCTGGGGCTCACGCTCGTGAAGGGCGTGGTTGACGCGCATAAAGGCAAGGTCCGAATTGAAAGCCGAGAAGGCTTTGGAACCGTTTTCACTCTGGAAATTCCCTATCCCGAATGCGGTGCGGACTCGGTGGCGGCAGAAGCCATCTGCGCGCTCACAAGAGGCCAAGGCGATCACGGAAAAGATTCCTCAGCAAGCGCCTCGCACTGACGCCCCTGGCGCCGTTATAAAGCGATTGTGAAATCCTGGATGGAACCGCTGACGGCTTGGGGTCGGAAGTCGAAGCGCATGGTCGCACCGTAAAGCAAGTAATCGAATTCGCAGATATTACTTTTCGTCTCCCGTTTTCGTCTGTCCGATTTTGGCGCGTAGGGCTTGCTGCCTCGCGTTCGCTTGATTAAGCCGTGCTCCTCGAGCAGCCGGAAGATCGTCTCTCTCTCTCTCTCTCGTCCAGATCGTCCGCACATCGACATCGAGGCTAGCCGCTAGTTGTCCGAGATGAACCTCCGAACAAAAATCACTGTGAGAGGTCCAAAAATATGGTTGGAGTGATAGGGATTGAACCTACGACCCTCCCCGTGTGAAGGGGATGCTCTCCCACTGAGCTACACTCCAACATGAATGGGGGTGGAATCAGACCGACCGAACTTAACCGGGGTGCCGGAAGTTTGCAATAGCCGCGTTATACCCGGCGTCCGGCACGATGCCTGCTATTGAATCAAACATGATTTTTCGCCGTTTTTCGGGGGTACTGATTTGCGCCGCGACCTTCGGGCTGTTGACCGCCGGTTGCGAGGGCCAGTCCCAGGAGTCTTTGAATCGCCCTGCCGCGAGGCCGCCCGAGCTTTGCCTGGGCGGCCTCGCGGCCGAGACCAGCGTTTCTCCGCCCCCTTCCGAAGTGACGCTGAAGGTGGGGGACCGTGACTGGGACACGACTTTTGCCCGCGTCTGGGCGCCGCTGGTGCATTCGCTCGCCTCAACCGTCGGCTTGATCTTCGTGACTGGCGTGGACGGCGGCTATGACGAGCCCGCCGACGCAATTTACACGGCGACTGCTGAGAAATTCGCAAAATTTGGCGTGCGGTCCGTTTTCGTGCATTACCGCGAGCCGGGTGATCTGCAGACCTCGCTTGAGGACGCGAAGGCGGCGGCACAGTACCTGCGCGAAAAAGGTATCGGAAGGATTGCGATCTTGGGGTGGTCTTTCGGCGGCGCGGTCATCACGAACACCGCGGCCTTGATTCCGGAGATCGTCACGGTGGTCGGCTTTGCTCCCCAGTCCGCCGAGACCGTTCCGATCCTTCCCACCCAGTCCATCCTACTGATTCACTCGGAGAGCGACGAGAACGTGCCAGTCTCCGCGAGTGAGGACATCCTTGCCGAGACGCCCGTGCAGTCCAGGCACGAGTTTCTGCGGCTCACCGGCTATGATCACCGTCTGGACGGCGCGTCCCCCGAGGTCGCGCCGCGAGTCGCGCGCTGGCTGCAGCGCGAGCTTTCTGTCGATCCCGCTTGCCGAGACTAATTACCAGATCGGCAGGTCGAAGCGGAGCTGCTCGAACTCGACCGACGGATCCGAGAGGTTTTTGACTGCGAGACCAATCAGGCGCACAGGGCGGTCACCCGCCTCGGTCGACTCGCGTAGGAGCGAGAGCGCGGTTTTCTCGATCATCTTCGTCTCGTCCGTGAAGAACGGTAGTGTCTTGCTTCTCGTCACGGTCTGGAAGTCGCGGTAGCGCAACTTAACCGTGATCGTTCGTCCCTTCTTACCGATTTTCGCGAGATCCTCGCCCAGTTCCGCAGCCTGTCCCTTCAGCACTTCCTCCAAGCGCTCCAGGCTAAAGACATCCCGCTCGAAAGTGGTTTCCGAGCCGCGGCTCTTAGGCTCCCAATGGCTCTCGACCGGACGGTCGTCGCGGCCATGAGCAAGTTCGAATAAAAAAGCGCCGAAGCTCCCCATGAGCCGCTCCATCTCGCTCAGGCTGAAGCGGCGGATATCCTTCGCGGTCAGGATGCCGAAACTTTCTAGCTTCTTCGCGGTGACCGGGCCGACGCCCCAGAGTTTCTCGACGGGCAGCTTTTCAATAAAAGCTTGCACGCGGTCGGGCGGGATGATGACGAGCCCGTCTGGTTTTTGAAGGTCGCTTGCGATCTTAGCAAGAAACTTGTTGGGCGCGACGCCGGCCGAAGAGGAGAGGCCCGTGCGGCTGCGAATCAGGCGCTTGATGTGGATTGCGACCTTGCCGGCAAGCGGCTCGCCGAGCGAGTTCTCAGTCACGTCGAGATAGGCTTCGTCGAGCGAGAGGGGCTCAACGTGCGGCGTGATCTCTGTGAAGATCTCGTGAATGCGTTCGCTCACTTCGATGTATTTCTTGATATCGGGCGCAACGAAGATCACATGTGGGCAGAGGCGCTTCGCCTTGGCAGAGCTCATCGCCGAGCGAATGCCGAATTTGCGAGCTTCGTAGGAGCATGACGCAACTACTCCGCGGCCCTCGGGGCTTCCGCCGACGACCAGCGGTTTTCCCGCTAGCTCTGGCTTGTCGCGGCTCTCGACGGACGCGTAGAACGCGTCCATGTCGACGTGGATGATCTTCCGAATGGTCGTCACCTGGATGTTTCTATCCTATCTCCAGGGCGCAGTCGATTTTACCAGAGGATGGGGATATCCTATGGAATATGCACAAGAGATTCGCGTTCGGCTTCCTACCCCTGCTTCTGCCACTCTTCTCCGCCGGAAGTTCCGCCTGGGCGGAGCCTGTCGCCAAGATCGAGGCGGTGTTTGGCGAGGGCGCAGTGCAGGTCAGGACCACGAAAGGTACCGCCAACGCGGCTGTGGGGCGCGAGCTGGCGGTGGGTGACCGGATCGTGACTGGCGCCAAGAACTCAGCCGTCCTCCGTTACCAGGACGGCACGAAACTCGATATCGCGCGTGAAACGGATTTCAAGCTCGAGGATTCCGAGAAGGGCACGCAGTGGAACCGCCTGAAGCTGGGTGAGGTGCACGCCTCGGTCACGAAGCAGACGGGGGGTGCGCTCAAGAAGCCCCGCTTCGTGATTCGCACCAAGTCGATGACGATGGGCGTGCGCGGGACGGAGTTCGTTCTGGGCGCCGACTCCTCAGGTGTGGCGCAGCTTCACACTCTCGAGGGGGCGGTGGATGCCGCTCCCAACGAGCTTGCGCTCATGAGTGGAAAAGGCGTGAGCGTACCGGCGGGCAATGCAATCTCAGCGGATCGCTCGGGCTTGCGTCCGCAGACGGAATTCAACTCCGAAGCGTTCAAGCGGAACATCGAGAGCAACTACCTTTCGCCCGCGGAACACGCGTCAGGCGCAGGCGCGACTGACGGATCGGCGGCGGCGGCAGCATCATCATCAACTGCCCCCTTAAGAGCCGCATCCGTCTCGGCGCCCATGACTGTTGCTCCCCGGGTGCAGGCCCCACTTCCGCCCAATCTCGGCAACGCAAAGCCGCCGGAAGCCGCGAACGCGCCTAAGCCAGAGGACACCCAGAAAAAGGACAACGGGCCGAATCCGAACGCACGCAAGATTCGCCTCCTTGCGGCCCAGGTCGGAGGCGTCTACGGGATCTTCAAGACGCGAAAGGATTACGCGCCCGGAATCTCCGGGGCCATGGGGCCCGCTGGCTCTGTCAACCCGAATGGGGGTTTTTACGGCAGCGGCGGCGAGGAGCAGACTTATTTCACATCATTCGTGTTCTCTTACACGCCGAGCGCTCCATTGCCGGTACTCAGCTTCCTATTCGTGCGCGGGCAGTTCAGCCTGCTGATCTTTAAGGAAGGCTTCGCCAACGACAGCTTTCTCGTGCACGAGCTCGCGGGGTTCCTGGGCACGGACCTCCTGAACCCTCTCTTCGTGGAGGTCGGCTATGGCCGGCAGTACTTCCGTACGAAGGACCTGGCGAACAACTTCTTCGCGATCTACGCAGGAATCATCTTAAACCCGAACGGATTTCTGAACCGGGTTTTCGTCGGCAGGACTGAGCTGGACGGCAACCCGGTCAGAGTGGAAGAGTACACCGCCGGAATCGGAATCCAACTCTAGTCCCCGGCTTCTTGAACTCGCCAGCTCAGGCTTACTTCTGAGCGCGGATCGTGTGCGTCGCTTCGTCGATGAACGGCGTGCCGTCGCTCGTGTTCGAGAACTGCACGGTCACGTTCGGAGAGATCTTGTAGCCCCAGGCCTTCAGCAGGGCAATTGGATCGACGAACGCGTAACTGCCCTTGCCGGCCTTCTTCGAGATCTTGCCCGACATTTCGACGGAGATGATCTCGCCGCCCTGAGCGTCAATATGGCCGTTGTAAAGCATGTGCTGTCCACGGCTGAGGTCAGCGTTGGTCAGGATGTAGTCCGAGCCGACCCAGCGGCGGGCCGCTGGCAAGCAATGAAGCGTTCCGTCGGAGAGGAAGCCGCAGTTGTCTGACCAAAGCTGACCTTCGGTGCCGCGGGCATAAACGTCCGAGTGCTGGGCATGATCGTAGAAGGTGAGGATATTGCCGGTGCCACCTTTTTTCTTCGTGTATGTGGCTTCGCCGTCGCCGTTCTGGGTATAGCCGGTAATCCAGTTTGATTCCGTCGTAGTGTCGTTCTTGTCGGCATCCAGCTTCTCAGGCGTGATTTCGGTATGCGAGAAAGTCATGTTCTCGGTGGCCTTGGTCGAAGGAGAGTAGGGATTCCACTCGCCGTCGCGGACGTCGTAGGCCACTGCACCAGCTAAGCGGGCGGTCGCGAGCACTTCTAGAACCGCAGCGGGAATTGTGGTCCCTGCGAAGCTCTTGCCCGAGGTGACCTTCTTGGCTTCCGCGGCCGAAAGGTCCTTCGTCACGGAGGCAGTCTTGGCGGCCTTCAGCGCGGCGGCGTCGACCGTATAGCCCTGGGGCGCGGTGACGGCCTGGCTGATCAGAAGCGCGTCAGCCGGGATGATCTTGTCACCTGCGGTCGCGAAGATCTCAGCTATATCCTGCGCGCTCAAGTTCTGGTCGGCCGTGAGCTGGGTGATCTTGGCCTGAATCTCAGCGGTTCCGGCCATCGCCGGCAAGGCCGCCAGAATCGCTAACGTTGAAATCGATACTTTCTTGAACATCACAAACCTCCTAGTTTTTTTACGATTGCCAGCGCCTTTTCGCCCTTGGCGGCTTCAGACCCTGACCATTCCCACTTATTGCAAAGACCGTTGAACGCATTCTTCTTCAGGCCTTTGAACACTTGTTTCTTTTTGAACGAGCCCATCTTAGCTAGGAAGTCGTGGTACTGGCCAAAGACGAACTCAGCTCCGGTCGAGTCTTTTCCCGCCGTTTTCAGCTCTTTGATGCGGTCGACATACGGCTTCTCTTGGCCGAGCTCGATCTGCCCTTCCGAGACGAGGCTCGTCAGGAGCAGCCCCTGGTCGAAGGCGTTCGGAGTCAGTTCGGTCGCGTTGTTTAACTTGGAAACCGGGGTCGTCTGGACTGACGACGTGACGGCACCTGTGGTCGCGTCCTTCACGTAAGTGTTCGTCTCGAGGTCCTTGACCTGGAACATTGCGGTGGCATCGGAGCTGTCGATGATGAAGTTGGAGGTCTCACGGTACGAGCCGGGCACGAAGAAGGCCCGAGCCACATCAAACCACATGCCGACTGTTGCCGATCCGCCGGTCTGGATCTGGCGCACCCAGACCTTCAGCTCTTCGCGGAGGATCTGCGGGCCAATCGCTCGGAAACCCAGTGCATCCACGTCCTTGAAGGTGGAGAACAGGTCATTCGTTGCGGCTGCCTTCTGAGCTTGGCCGAAGGTGTTGTACTCGACCACCGTCGGATCGAGAACCCCGGCAGTGTCCACGATCCCGCGGTAGATCTGATAGAATTGGTCGTAAGTGGTGTAGATCGCGAGCGCCTTATCCTTGCCGACTTGGAAGGCGCGGAAGCGGTCGGCGTCGAGTCCGTCGCTCGCGACGCCAGCGAGCATCGGGATCGCGTCGGAAACGAGCTGGGCGTAAGCGTGAAGTTCGGCGCTCGTCTGCTCGGCGTAGGCTTTCTTCGCTTGGAGCTCGGGTTCCTGCATCGGGTTAGCGACCCACTGGCCGCCCGGATTAAAGGGCATCGGTGATGGCGACACGGACGGGATCGGATCCGGAACGAAGGTCGTCGCCTCGTAAGGCTTGAGCTCTTCCTTCACTTTCGCCGCATTCAGCGCGATCTCGGTGCCCTTCGTGACAAGTGTGTTCAACTGGGTGATCACGCTCTGGGGCAGTCCCGGAGAGTCATTGATCATCTTTTGAGCCATGCCCGAGACGTTCGTGATCTTGACGACCGCGTTGTCGTAAAAGCCCTGGACTTGGGAGATCTCAGTCTCGTTCAGATGGTAGCGGCGGCGGAGCGAGCGCAGGAAAACCTGGGGCTCGAGCTGCATGACCTGCGTGTAGGCGCCGACGGTAGGAAGGTTGTTCAGGGCCTGAAGCTCCGCATACAAGCGCTGCACGGGCGCGATCGGGGTTTTCGGGCCGTTCCAGGCATTGAAGCCCGTGGCGAGCTCAGCCGAGAAGCCTTGGATCTGCTCCATGGTCGGGTTGTCCAGGCGGACGTCCATCTTGTCGTCGTCCTTGAATCCGGTGGCGCCGGAGATCGGGCGATTCTTCTTCAGGCCGACGAGGATTCGGCGCATGGAGGGAACTTCAGTGGGCTGCCAGGAATCCCACCGCTTGCGCGCGCGAATCGTGATGTTGTTGTTGTAGGCTTCGAGAACTGGGCTGTCGAAATAGATGTCGTCCATCAAATCGGTGCCGAGCGAAAGCTTGCGTGCACCGGTGATGGGATCCGC
Source organism: Oligoflexia bacterium (assembly GCA_043757905.1). Classification (GTDB taxonomy): domain Bacteria; phylum Bdellovibrionota; class UBA1018; order UBA1018; family UBA1018; genus JAYVOO01. The sequence continues at coordinate 289 of JAYVOO010000545.1, read as the reverse complement.
CTCGAAGCGGCCTTGCTCGATCGTGAGCCAGAGATAAGGATTCGCTTCGCGGATATCCTGCCGATCCTGGTCCCATGGCATCTGGTCGACCGGGTAGCCGGTGGTGAAAGCCTCGCAGCCGGGGCAGGCTGAGAGCTTCTTGAACTCAGTCCAGTTGTTGCCGGAAAGAGCCTTGATCAGGCCTTTGGACATGGCGGTCTGATCAATCCCGGGATCCTTGCAAGTCAGCCCGATCACGCCTTCGAACTCCGTGGAATCGCGGCTCCAAGTTGGGAAACCGGTGATGTTC
>JAYVOO010000544.1:0-3562 GCA_043757905.1 Oligoflexia bacterium | reverse complement strand
CTCTCTGCCCTCTATAAAGAAGGCCACGACTACGGCGTGATCGGCGATATTCTACTGTTTACGGGCTGCCGCATTTGCGAGGCCGTGGCGCTTCAATACCGGGACATCGACACCGAGGCGCCGTCCGTTACCTTCAGAAGGATCGAGGAGCGCGCAGGGGGCTCCAAGATCGTTGAGAGGGTTAAGGGGAGCAGTAACACGTCGGGAGAGTCGGGCGGAGTCTCGGTTCCGCTCTTCCCGCTGCTTGCCCAGACGATCGCCGCTCAGCGGAGCCGGTCAGACGCCAAGCCAACCGATTTCATCGCGACCCGTGCCGACGGCTCATACATCCCCTACGACACTTTCAAGGATGTTCATCGGCGCGCCCTGAGGACTGCCGGGCTCCCATCGACGGCCACGATCCATACTCTGCGGGCGAGCTTCGGGACGCTTGCAAAGAAAGCGGGCTACACCCGGGCCGAGCTTCGCGAGATGTACGGCCATTCATCGGAGGCGGTCACTGCGCGCTACGATAAGAAGGACATCGGTCACCTGATCGAGCGCGGTAAGCGCCTAGGCTTCGGCGCCGCCCGGAAAATCAGGAGAATTAAATGATTTCCTGTCAGCTCCCGGTCAGCCAAAAGGTTGCGTCAAATAGGACTGTCGTCAGCCACGGCTTCGTAAAAGAGCCTAAAAGTGGTGCCGAGGGACGGAATCGAACCGTCACGGGTCTTTCGACCCCCAGGATTTTAAGTCCTGTGCGTCTACCAATTTCGCCACCCCGGCAGGAATGGAATGCAGGGTCAAACGCTATCGCGTTTTTTCTCGGAAGCCAATCGGGCAAGCGCAGTCTGGGCGCCCTGAGTGTCGGAAATCACGAATAGATGGATGCCGGGCGCGCCTAGCTGCTTGAGGCGGTCGACGAATTTCATGAAGATCTCGAGCCCGCGCGCCACGGCGTCGGGGCCGTCTTCGAGGGCCAGCGAGTTGACGACGTCATTGGGGACTGAAACGCGGAATTTGGAGGCCATGCGCTCGGCCTGGCCGCGTGTCTTGAGAAGGCGGGTGCCGGGAATGACCGGCACCGAGATGCCTGCGGTGCCGCATAGATCCATGAAGCGCGCATATGCTTCGGCGTCGAAGAGCATGTCGGTGATGCCGTACTGGGCGCCGGCGTCAACCTTGAGCTTGAAAAAGCGAAGGCGCTCTTCTTCGTTAAGATGTTCGGGATAGACGGCCGCGCCGATGCAGAAGTCGGTCTTTTCGGTGCCGCCCGTCGGACCACCAGCGCGCGGCAGATAAACACCCTGATTGAGGTCGCGGATCTGCGAGATCAGTTGATGGGCGTAACTATGGCCACCCTCGCGTGGCTGCCAACCGGGCTGGCCGTCAGGCGGATCGCCCCGGAGCGCGAGGATATTACGGATGCCGAAGTAATGGTGATCAATCAGCTGGTTCTCGACCTCGTGCGCAGTCAGGTCGCGGCATGTAAAATGAGCGATACAAGGGCGGTTGAAGCTTTCTTTCACCGCCTGAGCGATGGGAAGGCTTCCTCCTCGCAGGCTTCCGCCCGCACCCTTAGTTACGGCCAGGAACTCCGCTCCCGCGTCTACGAGCGTTTTGATCTGCGTGAGCACCTTGAGCTGATCGGCGCCGTTCCGCGGGGGAATGATCTCGGCCGAGAGCGTGAAGAGGTGGCTCTTGAGGACGTCGGTCAGCTTCTGGTCGGGGCGAAAAGGGAAAGCGTTCATGGTGGGTGCTCAAATCCTTAACAGAAACGGCAGCGAATCTCTAGGGTCTTGCCCACGGGTAGAGTGCCGGAACGCGCCGACGGTAGGCCCGATAGGATTCGCCGAATTCGGCCACGAGCTTCCTCTCCTCGATCGGGATCCCAAACGCGAGATAGAGTAATAGCCCAGCTAAAACCAGGGTCCGGTCCAGAGTCATGAACGGCGTGACGGCGATCGCCAGGCAAGTGAGGAGATACATAGGATGGCGGACGCGCGCGTAGAATCCGGTGACGATCACTTCGGGCGACGCGTCCGAGCGGGCGGGAGCCACGTTTGTGGGCGCGGGCGAATAAATCTGCCGAACCCCGAGGAAGCGCCCCAGGTCGTGTTTGAACATCATCGAGAATCCCCAGATGAGAAAGCCCCAGAAGCAGACGATCGAAAGCGTCCAAAGTACGGCGCGCGGAACGGGCAGGGTCCAAAGCACGATCCCCGTGCTTTGCCAGAACCCCATGACTCCGGTCACGGATAGGCCCGCGACGATCACGTAGAAAGCGCGGTAGGCTGAATCGGGGATCAGCCGGAGGGAAGCGCGCCGGACGGGCTCTTGCGCGAGGAAAGTATGGAGTGCGCCGAATGCCAGGACAAGGGTGATGTCAAAAGCGGCGAGGAGCCAGGTCGGTTCAGCGATCCAGTTCACCCACGGCCAACCCAGCTCGATTGCGACCCAGGGAAGCGAGCAGTTCCGCTCGATCCAGGCGAAAAAAGCGAGGCTCGGAAGGAGCCCGCAAGCCGCCAAAGCGCTCAGCCAGAGAATTCTTCCGAGTTGGTTCATTCCGGGCTATCTTAGCACCCGATGGTCAAATCCCGCATCAAACAGATGAACCAGCAGATGAAAGACCAGATGAAGGAGATCGGGCAGAAGATCCCCGTCCTGAAAGGCGTTCACCGGATCGCTCATCACATGTTGGTGGCGCGCGGATACCGCTGGGAACTGAGGCGAAGCGGCGAGCTGCAGCTCGGGCTTTGGCGCAAGGAGTGGAGCACGCGCGACAAAAAGCTCGAGGTCCCGTCCCGACTGGTCGTGATTCCGGGGTTCGGCGATTCGCCGCTACTCTGGTTGATGCTTTTCTCGTTTCTTCAGCCCCTCCTGAAAAGCCGCTACCAAGAGATCGTGCTAGTGGATTATCCGGGCTTTGGCGGCTTTCTCTCGGATAAGCGCGGCTTTCATTCGATCGATCAGATGCTCGGCGCGATCGCCGACGTCTTCGACACCTTGAAGCCGCATACGATCGTCGGCCATTCGCTCGGCGGTTACGTGGCCGCGGCCTATGCCGCCGATTGTGGCGAGGGCGTGCGCCCGAAATCGGGGAAAAAGCATTTCTCTGGGCCCGCGCAGGTCGTACTGATCGATCCGTCTGGCGTCTACGAGGACGTGGCCGACCGTGATTCGCTGCTCGGGCGTTTTCAGAAAGCCGTGAGCGAAGGATTTCACCATCTCAGGCCGCATGTCTTCTCGCGCGAGCCCGCGTGGTTTCCGCTCGTTCATCATGAGTTCAATGAGTTTGTCCGGCGCGAGGACATCGGGCATTTCATTCGCTCGATCCGTGACGAGCATGCCCTCACCGAGCGACTCGCGCATGTGAAGGCTCAGGTGAACCTGATCTGGGGCGAGAACGACACGTTGATCCCGTTTCGACTGGCGAGAGTCTGGACGAAGGCGCTGACCGGGGGCCTGGATGCGCGCTCGTATCTGATACGGGGCGCGGGCCATAGTCCGCATGTCGAGAAGCCCGCAGTGACGGCGGCTATGATTGCGCAGATTTTAACGGGCCGCCGCCCGCATCCGCTCG
>JAYVOO010000543.1:0-3563 GCA_043757905.1 Oligoflexia bacterium | reverse complement strand
GGAACATGGATGGAAAATTAAGCGGCATCCACTGTTTCGAAGGCGTGCCAAGCGCGCGGCCTTCACTGGTCCCCGAACCGATCACGCGTCTCGTCCGTGCACTTCACTCCTATTTTGAGAACGGAGTGCCGCTCGGCCGCATCTACTGGGACGAGCTCGATACTACCGGGCTTTCGGAATTCCAGCTCCAGGTCTATGACGCGATCACGAAAATCCCACACGGCGAAACGCGCACCTACGGCTGGGTCGCGGGTCGCCTCCGCAACCCGGCCGCGGGCCGGACCGTCGGTCAGGCCCTAAAGAAAAATCCATTTCCAATCCTCGTTCCCTGCCACCGCGTCGTGGCCACGGCCTCGCTCGGCGGCTTTATGGGGCGGCTGGATCCGCAGGACCGCGAGCTCGAGCTCAAGCGCCAATTGCTACGGATCGAGGAGGAGTACCTGAACCCGGTATTCCCCTTCCTGCTCGGAAACGCCTTCCATGGCCTCCAGGCAATCGGCGTATGATAGAGGCGCGCGCGATCGCGTGTTGGCTCGCGATCGGGACGCTGGTCGCGCTCGGAACCCTCTGGGCGTTTCAGCGCGGGGGGCAAGATTTCAATGTTTTCTACGAAGCTTGGCGACTCGTGCTTCAGGGACAGGGCGCCCGGATCTACGTGCAGTCCCCTGACCGTTTTCTCTACGCTCCTGGATTCGCCTGGCTCTTCTCGCCAATCGCTCTCCTCCCGCGCGATCTCGCGCTTGGGTTCTGGTGCCTCCTGAAAGCAGGCGCGCTTGGCTTCGTAACCTCGCGCCTGGCAGAAGCGCTTAAGCCCAAGGCGGGACCGCTGGCCTGGGCGTTTTGCGTACTCGGGACTTTTCTCGTCGCGCGGCCGGTCCTGATCGACTTCCAATACGGCCAGGTGAATTTACTGATCCTCGCGAGCTGCGTTTGGGCACTCATGCGCCACCTGGACCGCGCCGGGAAGCCCGGGCCAGGCGACACGCTCGCGTGGGCGGTGCTTGCAATCGCAGCGTTTGCCAAGCTCTACCCACTTCCGCTGCTTTTGGTCCCGCTACTCCAAAGGAATGCCAGGCTCAAGCGCGAAGCCTTGGGCATCGCAATCGGGATCGGCCTGATCGCGCTTGTGCCACTGATGACGATGACTCCCGCCGACACCTGCGCTCTCTACTCGGGCCCTACCGGCTGGATGGCGGCTCTGCTCTCGAAGGGCCTGCCGACCGACTCGCATAACCAGAGTTTTTCCGCGCTTCTCCATCATTACTTCAGCGGGCAGGCCACTCACGTGATCTCCGAGGGAATGCATCCCATCCAGCTGGGCTACGGCCTGCTTTCGGCGGAATCGATCGAGCTCCTAAGCGTCGCGTGGACTCTCTCCTGGCTCGGTCTCCTGCTTGGATGGCTCGGTAGCCGGCGCGCCGAGCGCGAGCCGCTGGAATGGGCGGCGGTCGCGATCGCCCTTCTCATCGTACCTTCGCATCTCATCTGGAAGCCTTACTTCGCCCTCGGGCTTCCGGTGGCGGCGCTGGTCGCGCAGAAGTCGCATGCCGGGCGGTTCTTCTTGCTACTGGTCATCTTCACGGGCGTGAATCTCACCGGCTTCGATCTCATCGGGCACGGCCTGGCCTCGAGACTAGAAGCAGGTTCGCTATTGCTCGCCATCCACCTGTTGCTTATCGGATGGGTGGCTTGGCCTTCTCTTTTCCGAGGTCCCGCCAGCTCTTCCCCGCGCGCGCCTTAGGGTCGAGCTGGAACTTGCTGACAGCGGAGTTATGCTCGGCGAGAGTCGCAGAGAACTGGTGCGTCCCGTCGTTGTGCGAGACGAAGAAAAGATAATTCGTCTCGACCGGATTGAGCGCGGCCTTGATCGACTCGCGGCCCGGATTGCCGATCGGCCCGGCCGGCAGAGCGGTGATCGCGTATGTGTTGTAGTTGTTTACCGTGAGCAGATCCGAGCGGTGAAGGTTGCCTCGGTATTTTTCCCAGATGCCGTAAATCGTCGTGGGGTCGCTCTGCAGGCGCATGTGCTTTTTCAACCGATTGTAAAAGACTGAGGAGATCATCGGGCGTTCCTGGGCCGCGCCGGTTTCCTTCTCGATCATCGACGCAAGGGTGATGATCTCATGGCGCGAGAGCCCGAGTACCTTGGCGCGCGCGGCTTCCGGCTCGCCCCAGGCCTGGAAGAACCGCCGCACCATCTGCCGGATCATTTCTTCCGCCGTCATCGACTTGTTGAAGAAGTAGGTTTCTGGGAAGAGGTAGCCTTCGAGCGTTGCCACCGGCCGGCTCTGAGTGGAGATCCTGAGCGACTGCAGCAGCGCCGGACTCCTTACGAGCACGAGAAACTGCGCCCGCTTGGCCAGGCCTTTCTGCTCGAGGTCGCTTGCGATTTCGTACATGTTCTCGCCCTCGCGGATCGTGATCGGATGCGCGATGCTCACTCCGGAAGTGATGACCCCGAAAATTTCGAGCGGGCTCATGCCGGGCGAGACTTTATACTCGCCCGCCTTGATTTTTCCCCACTGACGGCTCAGGCGCCCTACAAGCGCGAAGCTCTCGGAATCGTGGATCGCGTGGGAGCTCTCGAGCGAGCGTGAGATCTCGAGCGGTCCCTGGCCCTTTCGAACTTCCAGAATCACGGCGGCGTCAGATCCCGGTTGTGCCGGGCTGAAGGCGTAGAAGGCCAGCCGCGCCGAAAAAACCGCGCCGATCCCGAATGCGCCGAGTATCGCGGCGCCAATGACGAGCCGCTTGGGTTTGAGTTGCATCCTTCTAAGTATAAGGAGGGGCGCGTGCAAATAAATAGGCTAGGGTTGCCTATCTCCACCTGTCAGGCTTGGTCAACTACCTAATTTCATGGGTAATAGGTCCATTATTTGATCTTTACACTCGGGTATTATTCGGCTATAACACATTGCACTAACCCGGGAGTTCGCTCAGATGCGTCCGAATTGCTTGATCATCGCCTGCCTAAGTCTCGCCGTGTTTCAGCTCATACCCACGACCGCGTCCGCCGCGTTTCGTTGGCCCTTCACGAAAGCGAAAGAGCCCGAGATAGCCGTCGCATCCACGCCCCATCTCGACGTATCCCGCTCGCAGACCCCTCACGACATCCGATCCAAACTTTCCCGTCCCGAAACTCCTTTCGAGCATCGGGCAGGCCTGCTCCGCTCGGCTGTGCAAACGACGCTCAGCGAACTTCGCTCCTCGCTTGTCCGCCACGACGAGATCTCCGCCGCCAAGTCCACGCCGGAATCCAAAGCGCCAGCCCTGATGGGACTGGAGACTTACGTCCGAATCTACGCGAGCGCGATCATTCGCGACCTGAACGAGCTTGCATCCATGCTCTCGCACCAGCCCAAGGTCGCGAGTGAGTACCGATCGCTGCTCGCCGAGCTCATGCTGGACATCCGCGCACCCGGCTCCGAAACGGAACTGAACAGCGTTTACGTGACTCCCGAGATGCTGGGGCAGCTGAATCTGCTCGGCGGAACGCATTTCACGCTCAAGGAAATCGCGGCAACTGAGCTGCCCGTGCGAGTATCCGAAAAGCGCGCAGCCTC
>JAYVOO010000542.1:0-13376 GCA_043757905.1 Oligoflexia bacterium | reverse complement strand
CAATGCCTTGGTCGAAACGCTTGAGCGCATCTTTTGCCATTAAATCGAATTTCTCGAGGGACATGACCTGCGGTCCGGAGTCCGGCAGGCGCTCCATGGATCGCTGGACGTACCATTCATCTCCCGCCTTGATTTGATCCTGGTGGTTGGGAACGATGACCCGATTTCCAATCACGATGGCTCTCGGAAGCCGTTTTCGGGTATTCGTGTCGTACATCGCGCGAAGAGATTCGGCCCCGGCAGGTCCGACCACTAGGGCGAGCGCCTTCAGACCTTCGGGATCTTTTGCAAGCGCCGGGAAGTTCGCGCTCTCGGCATTCAGCTCAAGCGTATGCGGGTTGATCGAGATCTGGTAGCGATCCAGCGTCTTGTATGCGAGCTGGGTGGCCGTGAACTGCTCTTCTTTCTGCTTGGCCAGCGTCTGCATCTTCTTGATCATCAGGTCGCGAATCGCCGGGTCCTTTTCGTCCTTCACGCGGTCGTTGATGAATTTGGCGAACGCCAGGCCCATGGCAGTTCTCTTGTCGACATCGTTCTGGCCGGTCATCTTCGAAATGAGATCCACCGAAGCCTGGTTGAATTCTTCTGCCGTCGTGCGTCCGGCTTTGAACTCCTCGAATTCCGCGTCCAACTCTCCAAGCTTGCCTTGAGCTTCCGGCGAGAGATCGATGCCGCAGCCGTTCTGGTCTTTCAGCTCCGTCATCAATTGCGTGAGATTGTGCCCGCTGGCGGCGGTCTTGGGTGCCGCGCACCCGGATGCCTGCTGGCTCTCCGTCAGCTGGCCAAGCTTGATTTCCGGAATCGCGTCGCCATGCTGGTCGGTGCCCTTGCCGACGAACATTTTGCTTCTCATCGCGTTATCCGCGTCACGGGCCTTTTGGGTCACCTCGCCATGCGGGGTCAGGCGCTCGGCGCGACTCTTCTTCAGGAACTCCCAATCGACCCAGTTCATGTTCATCTGCGGGCCAAGGTTTTCAGCTTCCTTCTTGGGCGGCAGGGCTGCAGGGATCCGATGCGGAAGTGATACGGCCACGAGCTGCTTCTGGCCGTTGCCGTTCTCCCAGATTTCGAGATCGAGAACACCGCTCAGCGCGGGGTCCAATTGCTGATAAAGAGGGTCGGTGTGATCAACGGGCTTTCTGTTCCAGTCGCTGGCCCCTTTGGCGGAACCGGTCTTGGCTTTCGGGGCGGCATGGGCCTTGGGCATTTGAAGCGCGATCGAGGCGGGTAGGATCAAAGTCGCGCAGAGCACAGTCACAAGAAGGCGCTGAAAGAGCACGAGGACAGGGGGAGCAGACGAGTCCGAGCTCAGACGTCTCACTTTGGCAGCTTGAACCATGATTAGCGCTCCAGTAAAATTATAACGGTCTTCTATTGCCTTATCGGTACCGCCAAAATTCCCTCAACTGTGTCGGGTTTGACCCCCCGGTACTTCGCCTCTTTGGCGTCTTAACGTTTCGAATTTAGAACTCTTTTTAATAGGTCCATTCTCACCTGAGTTAACAATTCACCTCTGCTTAAACAGTTGACTAAATTGATCAACAGTTATACAAACTCCAACGATGAGCTTCACCCGGATGCCCACCCGTTTCCTCCCTCTTTTACTTCCAGTGCTCATGGCTTTGCCTCGCGCCCATGCCGCGGTCTCGCCGGTACAGGCTCAGGCTGGGCCGTCCTCCGCTGGCGAACGCTTCATCTACATCAGCGACCTGGACGACACCGCGAAGCTAACGAACGTTAAGAGCACCGGCGCGATGCTCAAATATACATTCCTGAAGAAGAAGGCCTTCGCCGGCATGCCCGGTCTTTACCAGGAGCTCGAAGCCGCGCGAACCCGGCTCGCACCCGAGTTCGCCGACGAGGACCGGCTGACCTTCGTCAGCAACTCCCCCTCTTTGATCCGTGGCTTACTCGCGCAGTCGATCCACCGAATGGGCTTCCCCAAGCACGAAATCTTGCTTCGAGATGCCACGTTGCTTGGCCTCATTCGCGAACAGCTCTTCAAGTCGCATGAGCGCTCTCCATTGGCCCAGATCCCCGAATCGATCCAAGATCACCCGCTAGTCGGCAACACTCGCTTCACTTTCAAATACCTGAACCTCGAGCGGAAAATCCTGAGCTCGAACGCCGCAGCGGTCCTTCTAGGCGATGACGGCGAGTTTGACTACGAGATCTACACCCACCTCAAGAAACTCTATCCAGAGAGGATCGCCAGGATTTATATCCACCGCATGTACGGCCGCACCGACCTGGACCCCTCGCTCGTGACGGTCTTCTCGAACGCCTTCGAGATCGCGCTCCATGAATTCAATGCCGGCAGACTCGATCTGCCCGCGGTCGAGAACATCGGCCAGGATTTCCTGCGCACAATCGACCGCGAACGCGTCCATCCGCTTTTCGCGAAGTCGCTTGAGCTAGACGAGCTCGACTTCCCAGAGACCCCCCGTGCCGGCCGGGCGCTCGAAGGTCTGAAACACCAAGTTCGTCTCTGGATCCAGTCCAACGGCGGAATGCGCGACTGGCGTTACGAGCTCAAGGCCCGGCCCGCACATCGTCCACCCGAATTCTCGCGCGCACACGCGGTCACGCGAGTCCGCTGAGGGCTTGCGTCTAACCTGCCGATCAGGACGGCGCGATCTGCGTGAACGCGCGCACCCATTCGTCAGATTTCTCGTAGCCTTTGAGGAATATCCACGCGCCGACTGAGCCGAGCGCGACGACCGCGAACACCCACCAGACCCAATGCATCTTGCTGCCCTTGCGGCGATAGAAGATCGCGATCTGGATAAAGGCCGCCATCAGTCCCAGACCCAGGAAAGGAAAATAGCGGACAACCATGTAGAGCCAATGCATAGGCCGATTACTTCAGGCTGCGGAGCGCGGAAACCTGGTCGGTCTTTTCCCAAGTGAACTCCGGCTCTGCGCGGCCGAAGTGGCCGTATGCCGCAGTCTTCGAGTAAATCGGGCGAAGCAAGTTCAGCGACTCGATGATGCCGGCCGGGCGCAGGTGAAAAATTTCGCGCGCGGCAGCTTCCAGTTTACCCGTCTCAATCTTCTCGGTGCCGTAGCCGTTAACCAACACGCTGATGGGTTCCGCCACGCCGATCGCGTAAGCGAGCTGGACGAGGCATTTGTCGACGAGGCCGGCGGCGACCAGATTCTTTGCGATATAGCGACCCATGTAGCAGGCCGAGCGATCGACCTTCGAAGGATCCTTGCCGGAAAAAGCGCCGCCGCCATGCGCGCCGTGGCCGCCGTAGGTGTCGACGATGATCTTGCGGCCCGTGAGGCCGCAGTCGCCCATCGGCCCGCCGACGACGAAGCGTCCGGTCGGATTGATGTAGAACTTGGTTTTGTTGTCGAGGAGGTTGGCGGGAATGATCTTCTTGACCACTTCCTCGATGATCGCTTCCTGGATCTGCTTGTGCGTGATGTTCTCGTCATGCTGCGAGCTGACGACAACTGCGTCCACGCGCTTAGGAACGTCATTCTCGTATTCAATCGTGACCTGGGTCTTGCCGTCGGGGCGAAGCCAGTTGAGAGGACCGGACTTCCGGACTTCGCTCAGGCGCAGCGCGAGCTTGTGGGAGAGGTCGATCGTGAGCGGCATGAACTGCTCACTCTCACGGACGGCGTAACCGAACATGATGCCCTGGTCGCCTGCGCCCTGTTCCTTCTGGTTATGGATGCCCGCGCCGACGGTCACGCCCTGGGAGATGTCCGGGGACTGGCGATCGAGGGTGACCATCACGCCGCAAGTCTTGTAATCGAAGCCCTTGTCGGAAGAGTCGTAGCCAATTTTCTTCACCGCTTGGCGCGCGACATCCGCGTAATCGACGCGCGCGTTCGTGGTGACTTCGCCGGCGACGATGATCAGGCCAGTGGTGATGAGGGTTTCGCACGCCACGCGGGATTTCGGGTCCTGAGCGATGATCGCATCCAGGACAGCGTCCGAGATTTGATCGGCCATTTTGTCCGGATGGCCTTCAGTGACTGATTCCGACGTGAAAAGATAACTACCCTTCATATAACAAGCGCCCCGACTCCGGGGCGAGGCGGCCGTGCCGCCTTGGGAGCCCCAGTTAGTTAGTTAGTGAAAGTCCCCGGTACAGCAGGACCGTTGTTAGGACTTAGTTTTCGATGTGAATCGCGAACTTAGGCGTGGTGCCTTTGTTCTGCTGCTTGCGCTTGCGCGCCTTGCCCTTGCGAGCCTGGCGGATCTTGCGCGCGGTCTTGGTTTTCATCATGCGTGATGGCATCGGTACGGCTCCTAAAAAGTCTTTCGAGATTGAACGAAGCCCATGGTTTAGCCCTGACAGCGGCGGGTTGTCAATTATAAGCGCCCTGCCGTTCCCCCAAATCCAAACCATGGGCCCGACGCTTGCGTTAGGGCGCCGCATGAAACGCTCCCACTCGGTCCTGTCCCTGGTATTTCTCGCGGTCTTTCACCTCCCGGCTACAATCCCCACAGCCCGAGGCGACACGCCAGAAGCGCGGGATCCCGTCGAAAAAGCCCCCCTCATCCTCGCCCAGGGCGAACAGAGACTGCTCCGAGTGCCAGGCCTCGTCCGTTATTCGCTCGGAAGCGCAGTCGTCCGGATCCTCCCCACAGCTCGCGAGAATCTTCTGCTCAAAGCCGTTTCGCCGGGAGCCGGCGACCTTTGGATCTGGAAAGCGGACGGATCCACCGAACATCATCTGATCCAGATCGAGAAGCTGCCGGCCGATTTTCGACGTCCGGCTCTCGAAAAGGCGCTGGGCAGACTCCAGGAAGCCGAAGTGCTGATCCTTGGCAACGGGGTCGTGCTCCGGGGCGAGATCCGCAGACTATCGGAACTGGCCGCGATTCAGGCGCTTTTGCGGGCGTTTCCGAAGGAAATCGACGACCAGACCGAGCCTTCAGAGGAGCTTCTCGAGCGATCCCGGGTGCGCGTCCAAGGTTGGCTCGACGCCTCGCCGTTCAGGAAAAAGCTCAAGCTCGAGCGCACCGGCAAGCTCCTCCTCGTCACGGGCAGCCTCGATCGCACGGCCGATGCTGAAGGAGCGTTGAGACAGGCTCGGGCTCTCTATCCTCTCATCCGGTCCCAGATCGCGGCCCTGTCTGACGACGCGCCAACGGTCCACTTCAAGGTTTTCCTCCTCGAGTTGCGGAAGAGTCGCTTTCGCCGTCTCGGGCTGGGCTGGCCGGGCACCCAGGAAGGAGCCTTTCGCGTCACCACGAGCGGGATCCAAGATCTGGTCGGACTGGATCTCGCTCTCGAAGCTCTCGAAGGGGAAGGCTCCGCCCGAATTCTCTCGAATCCGGAGCTTGTCGTGCGCGCGCCCGGCGAAGCGGAACTATTCTCCGGCGGGGAGCTTCCGATCCGGAGCGAGAACCGATTCGGGTCGAGCACGACTTGGAAGAACTTCGGCCTGACCCTACAACTGAAGGTGAGTCAGACGACCGCGGAGCGGGTGAGGCTGGACATCAATACCGAGATCAGCCATCTCGATCCGTCAATCTCGACGAATGACAAGACTCCCGGCCTGCAAGCCAACCGCATGAAGACGCAGGTCGACGCCCGTTACGGAGTGCCACTTCTGCTCTCAGGCCTGCTTCAACAGGGAACGCGAAACCAGCTGCGCGGGCTGCCCTTCCTGAAAGATATTCCAGTCCTGGGGTCGCTTTTCGGATCGAAGGACTACCTGGAGGAGCGCTCCGAGCTAGTGGCGATCCTGCTCCCCAGCCTCGCGCCCCCCGAGCCTCCCCCCGCTTCGCAGCTCGGACTTCATGTCCCTAAAGGCCTTTTGCCCTTTGCGCGAGAATGGATGAGCCCGGACGACGAGCGCGCGCTTCGCGCGTCGGCGGATTATCCCTGGAACGCGCTCCGATGATCGCGGCAACGACGCCGACCTGGCTCGCCGCCGCGATGGGCGAGGCCGACGTGACCGATATCTGCCTGAACGGGCCGGACGAAGGATTTCTCGACCGGGGTCAGGGACTGGTGCCAGTCGCCATTCCACCGGAAGAGCGCTGGTCGCAGGAGCAGATGCGCGAATGGGTGCTCGGCCAGATGTCGCAAGTCGGCCGCAGCTGGGACGCCAAGCACCCGTTCCTAGACGCGAGCCTTCCCTCGGGGCATCGCCTGCACGTCGCTTTCCCGCCCATGAGCCGCCGCGGGCTTTTGGTCTCGCTCCGGCGCCTGAGCCAGGGTACTCGCGATCTCTCGAGCAACTCACGGTGGGCCGGCACCCCCTATTCTGCGCGCGCCTTCGAGCGCCTTCGGCAGGCAGTAGTAGCCGGGGATTCCGTCCTGCTCTCGGGCTCGACCGGCAGCGGGAAGACCACTCTCGCGGGGGATCTGCTCGGGCACGTCCCCCTCACGGAGCGGATGATCGCCCTAGAGGACACTCCCGAACTCGCGCCGGCGCATCCCCATTACATCGGCCTGCAGACCCGGCCCGCGAACGCAGACGGCTACGGCGAAGTCACTCTCCGAGCGCTGCTCCGGCAGACGCTTCGCATGCGCCCGGACCGGATCATCTTAGGCGAGTGCCGGGGCGGTGAGGTCATGGACCTGCTCCAGTCCCTGAATACCGGCCACCGAGGCGCCATGGCAACACTTCACGCGAACACGGCCCGCGATGCGCTCCGGCGGATCGAGCTGCTCTGCCTGCTCGCGGGCTCGGGCTCGGTCCCCCTCTCCGCCCTTCGCGAGCTGATCGCGAACGGAATCCAATGGGTCGCCCACGTGAAGAGATTGCCGGAAGGCCGGGCGATCACGGAACTCGTGAAAATCGAGGGGCGTGAAGGGGATACCATCCTGCTCAGGCCGATGGTACAAGGGCAACCATGAACCTTCCGCAGTCCATACCTCCTCAGCAAGAGGTCTGGACCCTTAAGCTCAACGACTTGGCCGGGCAAAAAGCGCTCTATCTGCGCTTCGCCACGCTCATCAGCCGGAACGGTTTTCGCCAGTCGGCGGAAGTCTGGGCGCTCTATACGGAGAAAGCCCAAGGACGCGAGATACTCAAGACCGCGGTCCGTCAGACGACCGAAGTCGGGCGGCTCCTGAAGAAGAGCGAATTCTCGGTTGAGTCGGGCTCGAGCGCGATGAATCTCGAGGGCTCCAAAGGAGATATCCGGAGCTCGGGCCATACGCTGAGTTGGGATCTCAGCTTCCGTCCCGAGCATGCCGCGCGCTTCCGCCTCGCGCCGAGCTCGCTGCTCAAGGCCGGCATCCTCACTAACTGCCGCGAAGCCTGGAACGAGGATCTGCGAATCTCGGGCACGCTCCAGGTCGACGGGCAGACGATCGAATGGAAAGAGGCGCGCGGGATGCAAAGCCATTTCGCTGGCACCCGAAGCTCACACTCTTGGACCTGGGGACATTGCAACTCGTTCGTCGACGACAAGGGCGCGCCCTCAAACTTCGTCTTCGAAGGAATGACATTCTATCCTCGCCTGATTGGACCGATCCCCGGCCCGCGCATCTCCTCCTTTTATTTCTTCTATAAGGGAAAGGAATACCGGCTGAACAATCTCTGGGACGCGATCCGTATCCGCTCCCGACGCAAGGGCCTGAGCTGGACATTCCGCTGCGACCGCGGAAACGTTTCCTTCCGCGGGAAGATGAAAGCGGATTTCCGCGACTTCGCGGGCCTGACTTACGAAGACACGAATGGCTCGCTTCTTTTCTGCTCTAATTCACAACTTGCGCAACTCGAGATCCACGTCTACCGGGGCGGCAAGCTCGAGACGTCCGTCTACGGCAACGGAACCGCCGGCTACGAAGTCGCCACTCGCCAACGCAATCCTTACGTCGCTCACCTTCTCTGAGCTTCTCGCCGCAAGGCCTGCTCCGTCTTCAGATGGTGGTCCAGCCAGTAGCGCCCTTCGGCCGGAAAGCGCCAGGGTGTCCCTCCTGCGACGAGAGCGAAGAACAGCGTGAGTAGAAGCCATTCCGCGAGCGCGCGCTCAAAAGACATAGGCTTCCGTCCAGCTCAGCCATAGCCCCGCGCACAGAAGCCCGAAAAGCGCCGGAGCGACGCAGATGAAAAGCGGCTTGAGCGCGCGCGTGCCGAGCAGGTTCAGCTCCTTGTCGGTGGCCGAGCCGAAATCGTCTCGCAATCCTGCCAGTAACGTCTCGACGCGCTCCACGCAGCTCCGTCCTTCGACCAGGCTGGACTGGATCGCGCGGCCAACCTCCTCGCCGAAGCGGACGAAAAGATGTGAGGACGCGGAGGACCGCGCTGAAGGCTCGCGTCCGGCCGGCCGCGGAGCTCCTCCGAAATCAGCCTGCCAGATCGACGCGCTCCAGAAGGACCGAAGGCCTGGAGCCTCGCGGCCAACGAGCTCGAGTGCAGAACCCCAGGCGGAGTCCGGCGGCTCTCCCGTCCTCACGAGCGAGAGGAACCGTTCACCCGCGCAATGGCTCGCGAGCACCCAATTGCGCTGCGCTCCTGCGAGCCCGCCCCAGCGCGCCGCTTCGGCGAGCCGGAGCAACCAAAGCGAACCCAGCGCGGAAAATCCGAGCGCGAGGAGGCATGCGGCGGACCAGATCAAACGATGCTCGGCCACGCCCGGAAGGATCCAGTAGAGCGCGGAGCCGGTCAACGGCACGAGCGCAGAGCAAGAGAGCGACTGGACCAGTGCCTGCGCTGAGCGGGCCTGAGCCTCGGCGAGCAGGCCCGCGTGCTCGAACGCGAACTTCCGGAGCCGGCGCAGCGTGGGCAGGACCGCGCCTCCCCTGCTTCGCAATTCTTCTATGCTGTTGATTGATAGCTCACCCCAGGGCGGGGGCAATTGAGCGAGCCGCTGCCAACGAGCCTCGTCGGGCACCAGTCCCGCCTCGAAGGTCTGCTCGAGCTCCTGCAGTACGCCGCAGACATGGCGAAGCAGATCCCGCTCGTGGCGCGGTGAAAGTCCATGCGACCCGCGAAGCGCGGGATCGCGCGCGAGCAGTCGAAAGGAAAGCATCAAGCAGGCAATCGAAGCGCTCCAGACCAGCATGCGAGAAGACGGTGCAAGAGCGGACGCGGTCGCGAAGGCCTCGGCGGGTGGCTGCGCGAACAATGCCAGACCCGCGAACTGAAACTCAGAGCATTGTCGGCGTGCTTACTTCTTCTTCAACCTGATCAGGGCGGAATTGCCGAATTCGGAAGAAACCGAGAAACCAGTCCATTCGCCGCCGTGATTGACGAGAAAGATTTTGAGTAGCGCATGGCTTCCTCCCACCAGGGTCACGAAGCCCTTGGAAGCGTGAAGCAAGCCTCCATGAAAAGGGATCGGAAGCGGACTCGTACCGTCGATCGTAAGGCGGCCGGCGAATCCGGCGGTGCCGATCTCTTTCAGCAGGATCTGGCTCGGATACCCGGCCCATTCGCCGGCATAGCTGCCTTCGATGCTCGAGGCGGCGACGGCATCCCCGTCCACCGGGAAAAATGTTGTGACCGTGCGCTGCGGATGCGCGCGGAAAGTGAGCGCGCCGGGAGACAAGGTGGTGACCAGCGAGCCTTTGAGCTCGTTCGTAGCAGGATCGATGACAAGCGTGAGATCAGCGGGATTCGAGCCCGAGCTATCCGCGTGGATCGTGCCAGTCGCCTCGTCGAGCTGAGCGCCGACGAATGAGAAGACGGAGCCGATGATGGGATTGGTCATGGTGACAACCCAGCCGAGGCCGTTTCCGAGCAGTGTCGGTTTGCCGGTGCCGAGGATCACCAGATTTTCGAACGTGCCGACTTCCTGCGGGCAGTTCTTGAGAGCCTTGCAGTCGAAAGTCACGCTGTAGAGACCCTCAAAGGGTTCGTCGATGCGGTCAGGGTCCGAGGGACTCGCGAGCGCAGAAGCAGACACAAGCGCGAATAAAAATGGAGTGACCATAACGAGAAAAGAGTGGGTTGGGCGCATGCCCCGTTTTCTAGCATGCAGCCTAGGTGTCCGCCACCTTTTGGTAGAGGGGATGCGTTATTTAACGCGCACTCCCGTCCCAGCTTGAATACTATAAAGATAACGCGCCCCCTCTACCAAAAGGTGGCGGACACCTAGGCGGGCCAGTAATCTGTCGCGGGGACTTCGCCGCCCACCGTGAGCTCGGGAATCCGGAGCGTAGGCTGAGCGTCGGTCACGGGGGCCCCTTGGCCGTCTTTGCCGCAAGTCCCGGTGGCAAAACCCAGATCAGTCCCGACCCGGTCGATGATCGAAAGTACCTTCGGGCCGTTGCCGACTAGGGTAGCACCGCGGATGGGCGACCCCAGCTTGCCGTCGTGGATGAGGTAGGCCTCGGTCACGGCGAATACGAAGTCGCCGGTCACCGTGTTGACTTGGCCACCGCCCATGGCCTTCACGAAGACACCGTGCTTGGTGTCGGCGAGGATGGACGCGGGATCGTCCTTTCCGGGGGCGATGTAAGTGTTGGTCATGCGCACAATCGGCTTGTGTCGAAAGCTCTCGCGCCGCCCGTTGCCGGTGGCCATCATATCAAACTTCATCGCGGACAAGCGGTCGACAAGATAGCCCTTCAGGATCCCGTTCTCGATCAGCACGTTCTTCTTGGACGGCGTGCCTTCGTCGTCGAACGCGTAACTTCCACGCCGCGCGGCCATCGTGCCGTCATCGAGCACTGTGATGAGCGGAGAGGCAACCTGTTGGCCAAGCTTCCCCTGGTAGACCGAAAGGCCGTTGCAGGCGAGGTCTGCCTCCAGGCCGTGGCCCACGGCCTCGTGGATCATGGTGCCGCCGGCTTCGGCCGCCATCACCACCGGCATCGTACCGGCGGGCGCGGGTTTCGCCGAAAGGAGCACGCCGACCCGGCGGGCGGCCTCGGCCCCGATAGATTCCGGCGTCACGGTGTCGAAGAACTCCAAACCGACGTATCCGCCGTCGCTCTCGTGTGCGGACTCGACGCGACCGTCTTTCTCGCCCACGACTTGAACGATGCCCTGGAGGTAGGTCTTCGTGTCGCGCACGACGACGCCATCACTATTGAGGATCAGGATCTTGCGAAAAGAGTCGCCGATGACCGCGGTCACTTGGCGCGCGCCGGGCAGCACAGCTCGCGCGCCGGAGTCGAGTCGCTTAACCAAGTCAATCTTTTGACTGAGGTCCACGTCGCGCGGCGAGCGCTGGATCTTGTAATTGGAGATTTCGGCCGAAGGCTGGCGTGGCGAGCTCCATTCGAACTTCTCCGGTTTCTTGGGTGGCTCTTTCGTCTGCACAGCCTCGGACAAAGTTTCGGCGAGCTTCGTGAGCGCGGGCTGGCTCAGTTCGGTCGTGTAGCCATAGACCGAACGGCAGTCGAAAAGGACGCGCAGTCCGACTCCGCGGTCTGTGCCGTCCATGATCTTGTCGACCCGGCCGTTCTCGAAAAACACGCGAGTAGAAGCCGTTTCCTCGAAGAAAAGCTCGGCTAAAACGCCACCTCGGCGAAGCGCGGTCCGCAGGACGGCTTCGATATCGAGGCTAGGATCAATTCCGAAGGTCTTCAGTTCTGATTTCATAGGCGAGTTCTCCCAGTCGTGCGAGCAGGTCGTCGACATCGCCGACGAAGTCCGGAGGAATCCTCAGCTCCAGGTCTCGATAGGGCTCTCCCACTTTGTTCGGAAGCGTGGAGTAACTCGTAAGACCTTCGTACGACTCCAGGATAAAGTAGACGAACGCAGCGTCTTCTTTTCGGACCCGGATGACTCTTCTGACTGAAATCAGCTTAACATGATTATCCAAGCCACTGTCGAGCCGCCTGGCGGCCCCCCCATTCATTCTGTAGCCCATGAGCGTTTTCCCCCCTCCATTTGTTCTGGATGGCCTTGCCCAAACCTGGCGGTCAACTTATCCTATTAAATAGATGCTCACACCTAAAAGTTCCGCGCTTGTTTTGGCTATTTCGATCGCTTGCCTCGCTAGCGGCTGCGCGGTGTTCGAGAAGCGAAAAGACAGTGATGACGCTCAGCGCCCAGGGTCCGCCGAGTTGAGAGCGCAGCTCGTTCAGCTGACGGCTAAAGTCGAAGAGCTGCAAGGCCGCATGGGCAGCATGAGCGACAAGGTCGATGCAACGCAGGCCTCGTTCGAGGTCTTCATGAGCCGCCAGGGCAAAGCGCCCGTTCCGCGCGCCGACGCGAAGCGCACCCATGGAGTTGCCGCTCATCCTTCCGAGGGGCTCGGCAAGTCGACCGCCGCCAGCGTCTCCGCCTCGGATCCGGAGGGGGGCTTCGTCAACGATGAGGCCGTGCTGCTCTTCCGCAAAGCCTCGGTCCTTTACCAAGCCCGGAAGTATCCTGAAGCTGTGTTGTCCTTTGCGAGCTTCGTCGAAAAGTACCCCGATCACCCGCTCGCGGGCTCCGCACAATTTTACGTGGGCTCGTCCTATTTTAAACAAAAAGAGAATAAGCTCGCGCTCCAGGAGTACGAGCGCCTCCTGACTTCCTACGACCGCAGCCCGAAAGTGGCCGACGCCCTCCGGGACATGGCCACAATCGAGGATCAACTGCAGATGAAGGACGAGGCGGCCCGGCACCGGCAGCTGCTTAGCTCCGTCTATCCCCAGTCCCCTGCCGCGGGCCGCGCCGAGACTGCTTCCGCGATCGAGCCCGACGAGAAACCCCAGCCCCGCGCGCCACGTGGCGGTGCCAAACTCGATGAGGTGCCAGTTCCGACTGCGCCACTCAGCGAAGAGAAGCCTCAATGAAGAAGCCGCCTTTCAAGAGCTGGATGCTCCTTTCGCTGTTGTCGACCTCGGTCGCGCTCGCCGCGATCTCGCCCGAGAAGCAGGCACTCGAGCTTTCAAAACTCCTGAAGCCGATTCCCGACGCCACCTGGCGGGAAGTGGCGGGCTCCCGCTCGGCGGAACGCTACACGGTCTCGAACGGCGACACGCTCTGGGACATCTCCAAGCGCCTCTTCGGCGACCCGAAGTACTGGCCCAAGATCTGGTCCTACAACAACGATTCGATCACCAACCCGCACGTCATCAAGCCCGGCCGAACGGTCGCCTTCATGTCCGGAACGGGCACGACCTTGCCTGGCGTCGCGATCGGCGAGGGTCCTTCGGATCAGCCTAGCAGCGACCCGCGCGCGCTCCAAGCCTATGTCCCGGAGCCGGCCCAGCCTACCGAGAATCTACCCGTCAACGACCCTCAAGGCAAATCCCAGGAATGGCGACTGCTCGGCAAGCAGAACTGGGAAACAGTGAATCTCAACCTGCCCAAGGGCGTGGACGCGCTCGCGTACGACAACGCAAGCAAGATCAAATCGGGCAAACACCACGGACTGAACCTGGAAGTCTTCGTCTCGACCGACGAGATCGACTCGCTCGGCGAGATTGTCGGTGCCAAGTACGAGGGACACTACCTGACAGTGGGCGACCTGATCTACATCGAAGCGCGTTCCACCCTGAGGGTCG